>DSBM01000140.1 GCA_011049425.1 Candidatus Aminicenantes bacterium | reverse complement strand
CCGCCGGCGGAGCGGCAGTTGTTAACCGGTGAAAACCGCGCCGATATGGTGCGCGGCCTGCAGTCGGTCATGACCGGGGAAGAGCTGATCCAACTCCAGGATGCCGTCCCGCGGATCCATGCCTCCGCGGCGATCCTTGATTACGTACAGGATATCATGGCTGCTTCCCGCAGCCGTCCCCAACAATGCCTGGGTCTTTCGCCACGGGCCGGAATCGCCCTGTTGCGCGCCGCCCAGGCATGGGCCCTCACGGAAGAGCGGGACATGGTGTTGCCCGAAGATGTTCAGCGGGTCGCCGGGGGTGTGCTGGAGCACCGCTTGAATCCCGAGGGCGGCCGCCAAGGGGATGATGCCTGTAGCACGTGGGAAAACCTGCTGCGGTCGATCCCCTTGCGTCGCTGAGAGACAATGGCCCGAAAGCGCGGGGCCGTGACCCGGGTACGCTTGACCCCCGCGGGGGGCGCTTACATGCTGATTGTGTTCGCCATTCTGGTAGCGGCCATGAACTACAGCAACAGCATGGCCTTTATTCTCTGCTTCCTGATGCTGGGAACTCTGATCAGTTCAGCCGCCATGGGGCGGGGCTACGTGGCGGGTGTACGACTGCGACATGTCCGTATCCATCCGGCATTCGCCGGCCGCGGGGTTAAACTCACGCTGGAATTGATTGCTCTGAATGAAGGCGGTCGGCCGGCGCTGTTTGCCTCCGCGGCCGGGGTTGACGGGTGGGGAGATGCCTTTGGTCCCATCAACCTGCATCACAGCGGTGCCATGGTTGCGGATGTGGGAATTCCCGCTCCTGGGCGCGGGTCTTTCCGCCTGGTTGCCGTGCAGTGGGAAACCCGCTATCCCCTGGGGGTTTTTCGTTGCCGGCGCGAAGTTCAGGTACAAGCCCCATACCTGGTGTATCCAAACCCGGAGGGACAGCGCCCGTGGCCGCAACCGGAAAGCCGCTGGTACGATTGGACCGAGGGTTCTCACATGAGCGGGGGTGATGATTTTAATGGACTGCGCCCCTGGCGGGTGGGGGAGTCATGGCGGCACATCGACTGGAAGTCCGTGGCCCGCGGACGCTCCCCGAATATCAAGGAATTTTCCGGGGGAGGCCAGGTACGTACCTGGTTTGATTGGAATCACCTTGCGGGAATGCCCGTTGAATCACGGTTGTCGCAATTGACCCGCTGGGTGCTGGATGCCGCCCACCTGGGGGTGGAATATGGTCTCCGGCTGCCGGAAAAGAGTATTGAAGCCGGTTCCGGCACCCGCCACACTCGCACCTGTCTGGAGGCACTGGCCCGTTACGGAGAGGATCAATGAGCCGGCCGCAACGCGCCGTCATGCCGTTGTCGTCCCGGGCGTTGGACCGCATGAAGCTGGCGTTCCTGCTCGCCGTGGCCGGCCAGGTACCCCATCTGCCGATCTGGACCACGATTATGGCTTTCCTATTGCTGGCCTGGCGTCATTACCTGGACCGCCGGCGGCGCCGTCCGCTGCCGCCTCCCGGGGTGCGCCTGGCCCTGGCCCTGGGGGCCTGCGTGGTGGTTTACCTGCAGTTCGGCTTTTTCATGGGACGGGATCCCGGTGTATCGGCCCTGGTCGTATTGGCCGCGGTCAAGTTACTGGAGGTACGGCAATCCCGCGATTTTCATTTAATGGGATACCTGTGCTATTTCCTGACAGCGGCTTTGTTTCTGTTCACTCAGGAATTGCCGGCACTGTTGTTTGGCGTGGTTCAACTCCTGGCCGTAAACGCCGCTTTCCTGCAATTGTACGCCGGCCGCTCCGGCAGCCTTCGCCCCCTGCGTGGCGCGTCCGGAATGTTGCTGGCATCCGTTCCCGTGGCCGTTGTGTTGTTCATACTGTTTCCCCGCTATCCGGGACCGCTGTGGGGACTGGGGGGGGCAGCGGGAGAATCCGGAGTTTCCGGTTTCAGTGATACGTTGCAACCGGGAAGCGTTGCCCGCATGGTGGAATCGCAACGGGCGGTAATGCGCATGAAGGTGGCGGAGGCCGAACTGCCGCCGCCGCGGCAACGCTATTTTCGCGGCCTGGTTCTGTGGCTGACGGATGGACGCACCTGGTACCCGGGCCGGATCGGGGAGAACATCGCCGGCTCAACGCGACGAGGAAGGGATGGCGTGAAACAGGAAATCATGTTGGAACCCCATGGTCAACGCTGGCTCTTTGCCCTGGATTATCCGGTCCGGGTTCCACCGGGCAGCCTGGTTTCGCCCGGAAATGTGTTTCGCTATCATCGCCGGGTGGAGCGTCCCATTCGGTATCGGGTCGATTCCAGAATCGGCGGCATCATCCCGGAACCCGACCTTCATCCCTATTTGCGGCGCATGGCTTTGCAATTGCCACGCGAGGTCAACCCCGGGCTGCGGACCCTGGTAGAGCCATGGCTTAGAGAGGGGACGGATGCGCGAGCGCTGGCGGAAAGGGTTCTGGAATTTTTCCGGTCCGCGGGATTCACCTATTCACTGCAGCCCGGCAACCTGGACCCACGTGACCCGGTAGGCGATTTTCTCTTAAATACCCGCCGTGGTTTCTGTGGACATTACGCGGCGGGATTTGCCTTGTTGATGAGGCTGGGAGAGGTTCCCTGCCGGATCGTGGCCGGATATCAGGGTGGAGAGACCAATCCCGTTGACGGTCAACTGGTGGTGCGGGACGCGGATGCACATGCCTGGACGGAAATCTGGCTGGACGGCCGCGGCTGGCTGCGCGTGGACCCGACGGCCGCGGTGGTACCTGAGCGGCTGGAATACGGCGGCCGCTTGAACGCCTCTCTGGATGAGATGGCTGCCGGAACGGCAGAGGATCGTTCCAGCGTGTTGCGACGCGCCATGACTGAGGGCGGATTGGCGCGAGCATGGCGCTGGATCCGCGACTATTGGGATGTGGCGCGCAACTACTGGCAGACCTGGGTGGTGCGCTATGACCGCTACCAACAGCGCAGCCTCCTTTCCAGATTGGGTGTACGTGGGATACAACGTGCTGGAAAGTTGGCCCTGGTAATGCTGTTCGTGGTATTTACCTGGCGGTTGACGCGCTGGTTGTTTCGTTTGCCGGCACAGAGGCGTCGTGATCCCCTGGAGAAAAGCTGGCGCCTGCTGGAAGCCCGCTTGTCCCGTGGGGGAATGAATGTGGAATCATGGCAAGGCCCGCTTGATATCAGCCGCCAGGCGCGCCGCCGCTTTCCCAACCAGGCGGATGCGATCGACCAAGTGATTCAAACCTATATCCGCTTGCGTTACGGCGTTTCTTTTGCTGCCGGCGTGGAAAAGTCACTGCTGCGCCGGGTCAGGAAATTGAGAATCCCGCGTCGATGGAAAGCCTGACATGGAGCGCCAGGTCTGATATAATCAGACTCCCTTCGGGAGTTGAACCATGCAATTTTCCAATCCGTCCGCGTTGTGGTTGCTGGCACTGCTGATACCTTTCATCTTTTTGGCCATTGCCAGCAGCCGCTTGCGCAACCGCTGGCTGGCGGAGTTCTTTTCGAGCCGCGCCCGTTCCAAAATGGTGGTGCGGGGCGGACGGGAATTGGATGTGTTTAAAACCCTGCTGTTGACCCTTTCACTGGGATTTCTGATCCTGGCGTTGGCGGGCCCGGAATGGGGCGAACGCTACGAGCCCCTTGAGGTACGGGGAACGGAAATGGTTTTTCTGCTGGACACTTCCCGTTCCATGGCTGCCGCGGATCTGCGGCCCAGTCGCCTGGAATCGGCGCGTCAACTGATTATCATGGCTGCGGATACCCTGGCGACCGACTACGTTTCGTTGATCCATTTCGCGGGACGCGCGGTTGTGCAATGTCCGCTGACCGTGGATTACGAGGCGTTTAAACTCATGGTTCTGGCTTCCGAGATCAGTCCCGCTGAAGAGCAGGGCACCAACCTGGCGGCCGCGCTTGACCTGGCCATAAAGATGTTGGATACGCAAGACACGGCACAACGGGTTATGGTGTTGATCACGGATGGCGAAGACCAGGAGGGTGGGTGGCAAGAGCGCGCTTCGCAATTGAAAGAGAGGGGAATCGTGGTGTTTGCCGTTGGGGTCGGCGCGCCCGAGGGCGCGCCCATTCCCCTGCGCAGCGAGAATGGCGAGGTGACGGATTGGAAGCGGGATCAGCAGGGGCGGATGGTGCGAACACGCCTGGATGAAGAACCGTTGAAACACTTGGCGCGGGAAACCGGAGGGCGTTATTTCCGCCTGCTGGATCCCGGCGACACGGATCATTTTGTCACGGTACTGAAAACATTTGAGCGCCGCATTATTCAACGTAAAGTGCGCCGGGTCCGGGTACCCCGGTTTCAATACCCCCTGGGGGTTGGTATAATACTTCTTTTCCTGGAGATGGCGTTGACAACGAGGCGAATCCGATGGACCGCAGACTGATCGTTTTATGCCTGGTTCCTCTGCTGTTGGGGTGGCATTGGTTTGATGCGGCGGCCCGGCGCAATGCGGCTGGCATGGAAGCGTACAGTCAGGGTCGATTCGGTGAGGCGCTGCAGAAGTTCCTTTCCGCCCGGGGATTGAAACCGGAAAACACCGCCCTGCAGCACAACACCGCGGCCGCGATGTACAAGCTGGGTAAATTTCAGGAAGCCCTGGAGGAGTTCTCGCGCGTGGATCCCGGACGCTGCGGGGTATCCAAACGGGATTTTCACTACAATCTCGGCAACACCTATTTCCGCCTAAAGCAGTTCGACAAGGCCCTGGACCACTACAAACAGGCTTTGCTCCAGGATCCGGAGGACTTGGACGCAAAACGCAATTTCGAATTGGCCCTGCAACGGTTGGAACGGCAAAAAAAGCAACAGCAGGATCCCAAGCAGTCTCACCGCGACCAGAAAAAGAATCGCGGCGAATCAGAGCCGAAACCCCAGCCACCCAAGAGTGAAGGCAGGCAAGAACAAAAGCCGCAAGAGAAATACCAGACTTTGTTGCAGTACTTGTCGCAGAAAGAGAAAGAGCAGCTGAAGGAACGCAAACGCAAAGTGGCCCGGGAAGCCCGGCGGGAAAAAGATTGGTAATGATGATTCGCTCTCGGGCGGTGGCATGGGTGCTTCTTTTGGTTGGCCTCTGCCTGCCCGCCCAGCAGGTGGAGTTCAGTGCCCGGGTTCATTCCCAGCGCATCGGCCTGGATGATAAGCTGGAGTTTACGCTTACCCTCTCCGGAGTAGACAATCCGATCCCCCCTGATCTTTCTGAACTGAGAGACTTTTTTGTACAATCGCGTTCCCAGTCGACGGAATTTCACATGGTCAACGGCCGAACGTCCCACTTGACCCGATTTGAATACCAGCTGTCACCAAAACGAACCGGCACCTTGACAATCCCGGCATTGCGCTACGAAGCCCAGGGGCGGACGCTGGTCACCAAACCCATCCGGGTGGAAGTGGTGAAAGGCAGCGTGGCGCCTCCACCCAAGCGACGTTCCCTGTTTGACGAAGACCTTTTTGCGCTGCCGCGAGAGCGGCAGCGCAGCCGGCAACCCGTGGATGTTCGTTTGATTACGGAGGTGTCGCCCCGCAACGTGGTTTCCGGCCAGCAGGTCTTGGTCCAGGTGCGATTGTTGACCCGCAACACCGTGCGCGCGGTCAACCTGTTGACCGAGCCCTCCATTGCTGGATTCTGGCAGGAGTGGTTCCCGGTTCCCCGCAGCAGCGCCGGCAGAATGCGGGAAGTGGACGGCAAAGAATACACCGAGTACGATATCCGCAAAGTGGCGCTTTTCCCCAATCAGAGCGGAAGCCTAACCATCCCCTCCCTTGAGTTTGAAATCATCCTGGCTGAAAACGGCATGAGTTTTTTCAGCGAGCCGCGTCGCATCACCCGCGTCACCAAGCCGGAGACCATCGAGGTCCGCCCCCTGCCCAATGAGACGGCGGGCTTGCCCGTGGGTGATTTTCAGTTAAAAGTGGATCCACTACCGGAGACGGTGAAAGCGCGCGAAATGGTTACCCTGAAGCTGCGTGTCAGCGGAAACGGAAACATGAAAACCCTCGGGGTGCCGCAATTGGAGGGGGGGCCGTTTTTCCAGGTGTTCCCGCCCAAAGTGAAGCGAACGCTGAATCATTCCGGGCAATGGCTGCGCGGAACGGTGAATGCGGAAATCCCCGTCACTTTTCGTCGCGCAGGGGCGGTTTCCATCCCGCCCCTGGAGTTGCGCTGGTGGGATCCGGTAACAGGGCAAATTCGCATCATGGCTTCCGATCCCATGACCGTAAACGTAATGGAAAACCAGGCTGCCGGACGGGACGAGGCGGTCCCCGCCGGCGGGGCGGAAGTCGTGCGCCGGGGACGGGACATTCACCACATCCTGGGCGGGGCTATCCGGGATCAATCCAGTTACTGGAACCGATCCCGTGCGTACACCTGGCTGTTGCTGCTGCCGTTTCTGGCGAGCCTGGCCGCGGCGATCTATCGGGGAATCTGGGAGCCCCTGGTGCGGCGCAGCCGTCGCCTGGAGGCCCGGCGTGTGTTATCGCGAACCCTGAAAGGACTGCAAACCCAGAGCGAGCTGGGCGGCGCAGCCGGCATTGTTGAGAATTACCTCAGCGAGCGATTGGGCATGAAACCGTCGCGCATGAACGCCGCAACCATCGCGCGGTGTCTGGAAGAGAGAGGAGTATCGGAACGGGAAATCAATGAATTCCTGGCCCTGAAGGAAAAAATCGATTCCAAACGTTTTGCGCCCCGGTCCGGGCTGCAGGATGACCGCCGGGATCTGGCGCGATTGGGGGTTTTGCTGCGCCGCATTGACGGGAAAATCAAATGAAAAGAACGGGAATGCTGCTGCTGCTGATCATGGGGCTCACCCCCATTGCCTGGGGCGGGGCAAACACGGCCTTTGCCGTCGCCAACCAGCAATATGAAGACGGGCATTACGCTGAAGCCCTGGATGGCTATTCGCAAATCGCCGCCGGAGTAGACAACTGGAAACTGGCATTCAACATGGGCAATTGCTGTGTGAAACTGGAGCGATTCGTGGATGCCAAAATCCACTACCTGCGGGCGTTGAGGTTGGCCCCGACCCGCCGGGAAATTCGTGACAATCTCGAATACGTGGATGAGCACTTGGGACATGAAAAAAAATCACGTCAGGCCGGATTCCTGGCCAACCTGTGGAATCATTTCACCGCCCTGGTTTCCCTGAATGCCATCTCGGCGTTGTTATTCTTATCCGTGGTGTGGCTGAACGCTTTTTTTATCATGTTACTATGGCGGGGAAAGCGCAAGTGGCTTGTTTACGGCCTGGGGTTTGCCTTGATCGTTTCTTTGTTGTTGTCGGGTCTCCAAGCCTTCTACCAGCACCGCCTTGACCGCAGGGATACCGCGGTGGTGATACAGAGCCAGGCCCGGCTGCGCAGCGGGCCGGGCAAGAGGTATACGGTGTTGTTTAGCTTGCGTCCCGGTCTGGACGTACGGGTCCAGGAAGAACGTGAGCAATGGTTGCAGGTAGCCGCGGGTGACGATGTGGCTGGTTGGATCGAATTAACAGCTTTGGAAATCATTTAGTTTGAAATTTGGAGGCCGGGTATGCGCATCCACTTGAGAAACCGTTACTTGACCCTGGAAGAGCCGGCCGTCATGGGAGTGATCAATGTGACCCCCGATTCTTTTTTCGATGGAGGCCGCTATGTATCCTTGGACCTGGCCCTGGCGCGGGCCCGGGAAATGGTTGACCAGGGAGTGGATATCATTGATGTGGGAGGGGAAAGCACCCGGCCCGGCGCACGATCCCTTGATGCGGAAGAAGAGGCGAACCGGGTGGTTCCGGTTATACGCCGAATCAAAACAGAACTGGACATTCCCGTTTCAGTAGATACCTACAAGGAATCGGTGGCCCGGCGGGCCGTGGAAGAGGGCGGAGCTGACATCATCAACGATATTTCCGGGCTGAATTTCAGCCCGCGCATGGCCGCGACGGCGGCTGAACTCGAGGTGCCCGTGGTGATCATGCACATCAAGGGTACACCGGAGAACATGCAACGCAACCCGGAGTATGGCGACGTGATTGCCGAACTGACGGACTATTTCAAGGAGCGCGTGCGCATGGCGCGATCCGCGGGAATCGCTCCGGATCGCATTCTGCTGGATCCGGGGATCGGGTTCGGCAAGCGGCTTCAGGATAACATCGAGATACTCAAGAACCTGGCCGCCTTCAGGGTGTTTGACTCTCCCCTCATGGTGGGTGTATCACGCAAATCATTCCTGGGCGCCCTGGGCGGCAAAGTGAATCCGGCTGAGCGTCTGCCGGAGACCCTGGTTGCCGGAATTGTCGCTTCCATGCACGGAGCATCCGTTCTGCGGGTGCACGATGTGGACGCAACTGTCCGGGCCTTGAAAGTCGTTCGCGCCCTGGGAGTTTTGCCGCAAACCGGGAGCCGGCAGTGACGAAGCGCAACACTTGGCTCTGGATCGAGTGGGGAGCGCTTTTCTGGGTACTACCCGTTCTCATGTGGCTGGGGGGACGAGGCTTTCCCAAATTTTTGCCCCTGGTGCTGGGGACCATTTTTATTACCATTTACCTGGTTCGTTCTCCCCGCTTTGACAACCGCCGCTTTTTTTCCCGGGAAAACAGTAAGGCTTTTGCCCGCGGCATGTTGTGGAAATTCCCCATGGTGGGGCTGGCTTTGCTGCTGCTGACGTGGACAATCGCGCCGCAGCAATTGTTCTTTTTCCCCCGTCAACGGCCGTTGATCTGGTTAATGGTGATGATGCTCTATCCCGTGTTTTCGGCTTTTCCCCAGGAGATCATTTTCCGTGCTTTCTTCTGCCAGCGATACCGTACCCTGTTTCCCGCTTCGCGGCTGCTGCTGGTCATGAACGCGGCTTGTTTTGCTTTTGTGCACATTGCCTACGGAAACCTGGTCGGGCCGTTGCTTACCCTCCCCGCGGCATTCATGTTTGCGCGCACCTACACGCGTCACCGCTCGGTACTTCTGGCCGCAGTTGAACATGGCCTCTACGGTGCCCTGGTGTTTACCGTGGGTCTGGGGAATTACTTTTTTAACGGCCGCGTGGGAAGCTAGAAAGTTGTGCGTTAAGGGGACGCCCAACTCTTCAACTTTTCAACTCTTCAACTTTATTCTGTTTTTGCCGCAGAATAATGTGAATGTCCCGCTGTGGAAAGGGGATCTGGATGCCCGTTTCCCGGAAGGCGCGGAAAATGGCGAAGTAGATTTCCGAGCGGATCGTACGATGCTCATGGGGTTCCTTGACCCATGCCCACAGCTCCATCTCCAGGCGGTGGAACACACTCCGCCCTTCAGAATGCGACGTACGAGGCGGGAGAGCAGGTAAAACGCCAACACCACCAGAATGAACATGAGGATGGAGGCGGGAGAGACAGGGGTCTGGTTGAGTTCAAACAGGGTAAAGTTCAGGACCTTGTTGATGCCTTCGAGGACTTTGCCCATGGGATCTCCCTCCCGGTTCAGTATACCCCGGTTGAATCAGGAGTGCATCATTCAAGCAGTGATCAAGCCGTAACCGGAGCGGGCTTCAGATCGGGGAAAGCACGATCCAAGGCGGCATTCATGTTTGCCAGGGAATCCGCCATCCCGCGTAGCAGGGGAAGCGGGTCGTTCTTGATTACCACGGTGTGTATGGTGTCATCGGCGCTGATGCGGTTGACCACTTCCTGGTCACAGTCACTTTCAACCGCGCCAAATACCGTGGGTTTGCCGTCCAGCCAGGGCGTGGCCACGTGGGTGATAAAAAACTGGCTGCCGTTGGTGGCCGGTCCGGCATTCGCCATGGAGAGAATTCCCGGACGGTCGTGGCGCAGGCCGGAATCGACCTCATCCTGGAAATGGTAACCCGGACCTCCGCGCCCGGATCCTTCCGGACATCCGCCCTGGATCATGAAGTCTGCGATGACGCGGTGAAATGTCAAGCCGTCGTAATAGCCACGCAATGCGAGGTTGACGAAATTGGCGACGGTCAGGGGGGCCGCATTCGCCAGTAAGCGCAAACGGATGGGTCCCTTCGATGTATTCATTACGGCCGTGAGGTCGGAAAATTCGCTCATATCTTTACTCCTGGTAAGAATTTTTTTCAGCATATCACAATCCAAAGCAAATTGCAGGCGCAGTTGCTTTGCAGGCGATAAGAAAACTGTTCTTTTTTGAAAATTCGCCTTTACTTGTTTTTTTTAAAGTTCTATGTTAGAATACCTTTGATTGGTGGATGAAGGTGGAGGCATATCTCTCCGAGTAAAATCCTTTACTTCCGGGTGTATCATTCTACCGCGTCTACTGAAGAAAAAAAAGGAGTACGTTTATGCCGAAAGGTAGAGTGAAATGGTTTGATGACAGCAAAGGTTATGGCTTTATTGAAGTTGATGGTGCGAACGATGTGTTCGTCCACTACTCTGAGATCCAGGGCACCGGGCACCGCTCTCTGATGGAAGGTCAGGAGGTGGAGTTCGAGGTCAAACAGGGTCCCAAAGGCCAACAGGCCGCCAACGTCACAATCCTGTAAACAAAAAAACCCGGAAGGCCCGTCCGCATTCGTGCAGGCGGGCTTTCCAGATTTACCTCTGATTCGCCATCCCGTCCGGGATTTATTGGGTCATTAGGGAGTGCTTGTAATTATATAAGGTCGGTTCTGACCAAAATTATCCCTATGGTTGGGCAGCAAGTCAGATAATTGTCTGGACAGGTTGCAGGTACGTTTGTGCCTGCATACTTACAAGCAACGCCCCCGATTCACCCGGTTAAAACCTAAGCGCCGGGGTGGATGGCATCCACCGGACAGACATCCACGCAGGTGCCGCAATCGGTACACAAGGCGGCATCGATAACAAACCGGTCATCTCCCTCAGAAATCGCGCCCTCGGGGCATTCGGGTTCGCAGGACCCGCAACTGATGCATTCTTCGTTAATGACATGTGCCATGCGTCTCTCCTTCCTTTAGGTTTATTGGTTTTTGGCAAGGACCCAATATACGGCAATGCGCGTCTGGAATCAACTTATTTTTGGGGACGGTGCTTGTATGTATGTAAGTACGGATTCTGGAATCCGAATCCGTTTTTCTTTGCCATAGGGTTTATTTTATGGCAATGACTGTATTTACATACTTACAAGCACCGTCCCCAGGTTGTATTCCTTCTTCATTATTCCTGTGTCCTTGTCCTGCCGCCTCCTCCAGTCTCCTCCTCTTCAACTTTCCAATTCTATTCCCCTCCAACTCTCCACTTTCCAACTCTCCAACTATATATATTGCATCCCCTTAAAGCCTGGGTTATGCTGAAGATTTCCGGAGAAGTCGCCGTTATGAATTGGAAAACCATCCTTCTTGATCTGGACGGCACGCTGACCGACCCGGCGCAAGGTATTGTCCGTTCCGTGCTTTACGCCCTGGAAAAACTGGGGATCACGGAGCCCGAACCGGGTGGACTGGTTGATTTTATCGGTCCTCCCCTGCATCAATCATTTGCCCGACGCTACGGGTTCAGCCGAAAGCAAGCGTTTCATGCCGTTGCGCTTTACCGGGAATACTTCAGTGAGCGGGGAATTTTTGAAAACCGTTTGTATGCGGGTATCGACGGTCTGTTGGCCGGTCTGGCCCGCCGGGGAGCCTGTCTCGTCCTGGCCACGGCCAAACCCACGGTCTATGCTTGCCGCATCCTGGAATACTTTCAGTTGGCCGGATTTTTTTCCGTCGTGCAGGGATCAGAGCTGGACGGCAGGCGCACCCGCAAGCTTGAGGTTGTGCGTGACGCCCTGAAGCGGGTGCCGCCGGGACCGGCGGTCATGGTCGGCGACCGCGGTAGCGACATCAGGGGAGCCCGGGCCAACGACATTTCTGCGGTAGGTGTGACCTGGGGGTATGCGCGTCCGGGAGAACTGGATGCCGCCGCACCGGACCACATTGTTTCCAGTATCGCTCAGCTAAATAGCCTGCTGGAGGGGGGATGAACGGCGCGCGCGGGTATCTAAAGCCGGAATGGTTGTTTGCGGCGGATTTCCTGTCATTCCTGAAGCATAGCCGGGAAGGCGTGGTTTCAGATTGTCCGGCTGAATTGGCCGAGCTGGTGGTTGCCGCCGCGGCCATGGCGGATACCCGTCCCGTGATCTGGATAGTGGGGGAGAATGAGCGGACCCGTGATCGGGCGGAACGCTTGAAAGCATGGTTGGGGCTTTTTGGAGGTGATGAACGCCCCATAGCCTTTCACTTGCGGCCATTTGAAGACCCCTTTGCAAATTCTGACATGCAATTGTCAGCCGCCGCGCACAAGTCCGACCTGGCGGCGGTCGTCAATGGTTCCGGGCCGCGACCCGTAGTGATCTCGACCCTTTCCGGGATGGCGATTCAGTTGGAGCCGCCACGGGAACTGGCGGTCATGGCCGTGCGCGTAGCGGTTGGCGCGCGCTTGTTGCGGGAAGAATTGATTGAGCGGTTGGCGCGCGCGGGATATGTTTTTCGCGATGACGCAATCGCTCCCGGCCAGGTGGCCCGCCGGGGCGGTATAATAGACGTGTTCGCGCCCGGCGGCGAGTTGCCCGCCCGCCTGGAGTTTGAAGGTTCGCGCCTGGTGTCTTTGCGTCGATTCGATTTGGAAACCCAGAAGTCGGTGGATTCCGTGCAATCGTTGCGCTTGCCGCCCTTGCGGTATTTCCTGAATTATCAGGATTTGGCCCAATACCTGGGTGATCGCAAAGAGGGCATGCGTCCCCTGGATCAATGGCTGCCTGGAGCCCGCATCCTCATCCTGGATCGCGCCGGCCTGGAAGCGGAGCATGATAAACTGCTGGCACACTTTGACCGCATCCGCGAGGCGGTTCTGCCTGACAAAACCAGCAACGTCTGCATGGATGCCCTGCGTGTCAATTTGGCGGACCGCGCCATCATCGATTTCAATCCACTGCAGAGTGTAGATGGAATCAATCCCGCTATCCGGCTGGTGCGGCAAAGCCTGGTGGAGATGGACCAGGAATCCGTCGAACTGCTGCTGCGGCGCCTGAACGCCGGTCTTGAGCTGGCGGTTGCATCGGGAATCTCATCCGTGCGGAGGCGCCTGGATTTTCTCGGATCCGAATTCTCTTTTTTGCCTAATGATCTTCCCGCGGGTGTAGAGAATCCCACCGGTAGCCGCATGATCCTGCCCTATCGTCCCTGGATTCCCAGTCGCTCCCGCAGGCTCACCCGTTCACCGGCCATGCGGGAGCGTCTGTTGCGCGACATCCGCGTGGGCGAACTGGTGACCCACCGCAGCCATGGCATCGGTCGCTTCATGGGAATAGAACGCCTGACAGTCAGCGGCTTTGACCGCATCAAGAGATCTTCGACCACCACGGAGGTGATCGTGGTGGAATACCGTGATCGCGAGCGTCTATACGTCCCGGTATACGAGGCCGACGCTTTGCGTCCTTACACGGCCATGGAAGGCCATGCCCCGGAACTGGACCGCATGGGCGGTCGCACCTGGCGCGCCAAGCAGAACCGGGCCCGCCGCAGCATCATTCCCTTTGCCCGTGAATTACTGCAATTGTACGCGCAACGCAAGGCGGTCCGGGGCACTGCTTTCCCCGGGGACCATGAATGGGAGGAACGCCTGCGGCGGGGCTTTCGCTTTGTGGAAACCGCTGACCAGAAACGCGCCATTCACGATGTGCTGCGTGACCTGGAAGCTTTCCACCCCATGGACCGCCTGGTCTGCGGTGACGTCTCTTTCGGAAAAACCGAAGTGGCGGTGCGCGCGGCTTTCCGCGTGATTCTCAATCATCGCCAGGTGGCCATGCTCTGCCCCACAACCATCCTGGCATCGCAACATTTTCAGACCTTCCGCCACCGCTTTCAGGAACTACCGGTTCGCCTGGGAATGCTTTCCCGGCTGGTGCCCGCGCCTCAGCGGCGGCGAGTTGTCACGCAAATCCGGGACGGCAAGGTGGACCTGGTCATCGGCACTCACGCCTTGCTCAGCAGCCACCTGGATTTTCCCCGCCTTGGTTTGCTCATAATCGATGAAGAACAGCGCTTTGGCGTGTTTCAAAAAGAAAAGCTCAAACAAGAGCATCCCCACGTGGATGTGTTGACCCTCAGCGCCACCCCCATTCCCCGCACCCTCTCTTTTTCCATGGCCGGCCTTCAGGACATCTCAGTGATCCGCACCCCGCCTCTGGGCCGGCTGGCCATCCGCAACACGGTAACCGCGTTCCGTCCCGATATCCTGATCTCCGCCGTGTTGAACGAAGTGGAACGGAACGGACAGGTCTACATCGTGTACAACGATATCCAGGGAATCGAGACCTTCCGTGCCCGCTTAGCGGAGTGGCTCCCCGAGATCGATGTCGCCCTTATCCATGCCCGTATGCGCGCGGAAGTGATTGAAAAGACTTTGCTGGATTTTATCAACCGCCGAACCCAGGTGTTGTTGTCCACCACCATTATCGAGAACGGCATCGATATCCCGGCGGTCAACACGCTGGTGGTGATTCACGCCGAGCGATTCGGGCTTACCCAACTCTATCAATTGCGTGGCAGAATCGGACGGGGCGATCGCCGCGCCCATGCCTATTTCCTGGTCTCTGCCTCGACTCTTTCCGATAAAGCCCACGCCCGGTTGCGGGCCTTGCGCGAGTTTGCCGAGTTGGGCGCAGGTTACCGGCTGGCGGAATTCGACCTGCATTTGCGGGGAGCGGGTTCCCTGCTGGGCAACCGCCAGCACGGGCACATTGAAGCCTTGGGGTTTGATTACTTCATGGAGATGCTGCAGCGCACCATCCAGGACCTGAAGGGGGAAGAGGACGCGCGGCTGCCCGCGGAAATCAATGTTCGGTTTGCGTTTTCGGTGGAACCCGGTTACATTCCCGATATTGAGGAGAGGGTGGGGGTATACCGCCGCGTCATGGCCGCCCGCGACCGTGAGGAACTCGCAAATGTGCGCGCTGAGGTGAGAGACCGTTTTGGACGGATTCCACCCGGAATGGATGAGGTGTTCCGGGTGGCGGTTCTGCGCCTGCTTATCCAACCGTTGCCGGTGACCCACGCGGACGTGTTTTCTGAACGAGTGGTGTTGCGTTTCAGGGAGCCGTTGGCCGCCTTGCCCGCGGAGCTGAGGGGGTTGGGTTTGCGTCCCCTGTCGCCCGGGGAAATCGAAGTGTCTCCTTCAACCTATGCCGACTTCATGGCCGCGGCATCAGACCAGGTTGCCGCCGGCCTCAATGTAACGCGTTAAGCCGAATCTCAGGTTTGAGACCCGGTGCCGCCCCCTCTGTTTGAGCAAACTGCATCCTAGGCTGCCGATGTACCCCCCACTGCAGGTTAACACGGTGGGTCGATCCACGGGCACCTCCGCGTAGCGGGTGCGCAGGTCCGCCACAGGGATGTTGATTGCGCCGGGAATGTGTCCGGAAGCGAATTCGGCGGCACTCCGGACATCCACCACCAGGGGTGGATCATTGCTTTTGAGTATGGCCATGAATTCATCCAGTTCCAGCAACGGCAATGAATCCATGGGGAACCCTTCGGCTTCCCATCCCTGGATCCCGGTGAGCAACTGACCTTCGATCCGGTCCAGACCTACGCGGTGCAGTTGTAGCCAGGCTTTGGTCAACTCTTCTTCACGGGCGGAAATCAGGAAAAGGGGGTGTTCCGGAGGAATGACCCATCCGGCAAGTGTGGGGAGATTGGCGCGGGTGCTGATGTGATAGGAGCCAGCGATATGTGAATGGGAAAAACTGCGCGCCCCGCGGAGGTCAAGGGCGATTCCCCGGGACTTTTCCATCAATCGGCGGCCTTCGGAGGGCGTAAGGGTGGCCATGGGCTTCAGCTCGCGCAGCAAGCGCGGTCCCTGGCGGTTGATCTCGCTGAGTCGTGAAAAATGATCCGGCGCCGGCGGCATGCCTTCGAGCAACCATTGTTGAAAAGAATCCGGATCCTTGAACTGCAGGGCGGGATTAAGGCGTTTTTCATAGCCGATGGTGGAGCGTCGCCGTTGGCCGATGGCGCGGCCGCAAAGCGATCCCGGTCCGTGAGCCGGGTAAACTTCAACAAAATCAGGCAATTGCAGGAGCTTTTCGTGCAAACTGGCAAACAACTGGCGGGTTAGTTCCCCGGCGCGGCCGGGGAAAAGGTCGGGTCGACCCACGTCTCCCACGAACAGCGTGTCTCCGCAGAAGACGGCATTAGGCACATCGCCGCGATCCAGGTCGCTCAAAACGTATGCTATGTGTTCCGGTGTGTGTCCCGGAGTTTCCAGGACACGAAACAGCAGTTTGCCGATCTGGATCTCGTCGCCCTCGGATACCCCCTGGTGGGGAAAGTCGGCTCCGGCTGAGGCGGGCATGATGATTTCAGCCCCCAAGCGGTTGGCGAGCTCCATGTGACCGGATACGAAATCAGCATGAAGATGGGTCTGGAAAATGTGGGTGATGGTTAAGTTGAATTCCCGCGCCATGTAGATGTACTCATCCACGTCGCGACGGGGATCGATGATAACGGCTCGGTCTTGGCTGCCCACAAGGTATGAACTGTGGGCGATTTTTTCAGTGTAAATGGGTCTTAACAGCATGCTAGCCTCCAATCAGTGTTACATCCCGATCCCGCACGTCCGTCCTCTTTTTCCATTCCGGACGGCCGATGCCATCGGACCATTGGTGTTTTATTGTCCCCATGGTGCTTTTCCCAATATGGCCAAGGCAAGGTAAAATGTCAACCCCGGCGTTTTTGCCGGCAGATGAACAGGGCCCCAAGCCCCAGTATCAGGCAGAGATGGGCGAACAACCAGCCCCCGCGCATAAAGGGCGTACGGGCGTTCAGGTAGTGTAGCGGTACCACGAACCGGTCCGCTTTTCCGTAAGGGGAATAGCGGATGATGCGGCCCCCGGGAGACACGGCCACTGAGATTCCATTGGATGTGGAGCGAAGCAGGTACCGTTGGTTTTCAACGCTGCGCAGCACTGCGGCGCTCATGTGTTGCCCGGGCGCCGAGGTGTCGCCGAACCAGGAATCATTGGAGATGGTAACAATAATTTGCGCGCCGCCCGTGACCAGGCTGCGCACCAGGCGCGGAAAAACAATTTCAAAACAGATGGGCGTGGCCACAGGTACATCATTGATGGTCAGGGAATGCAGGGAGTCACCGGGTGTGAAATCAGTTATCTCGTTTACGATTCGGGGAACAAAAAAGAACAGCCGGCGAAAGGGGATGTACTCGCCGAAGGGAGTCAGGTGGACCTTATGGTAGGTCTGGATTCCTTTCGCGGCGAAGCGCACCATGGCGTTCTTGATGATGCCCTTGTCCTGGATGTCGGTGAAACCAGCCAGCAAAGGCGCATATTGGCGCGAGAAACGCAACATGCGATCCCGGTAAACGGTGTTCTGCAGGGGATAAAGGGTAACGGAGTATTCCGGCCAGACCACGAATTCGGCGCCCCCCTCTTTCACCAGCCGGCCCGATTCCGCCAACAACTCTTCGAGTCGGATTTCCCGCTCCCGCCATGAGAGTACCCGGTCATGGTGGCTGTTGGGTTGAATGACGCCCGCGCGGTGGTGGGGAAGGTTGCGCAGGTTGGATTCCAGCCGGCTCATCCGCAGCCAGCCGCCCCCGTGGGTTAAAACCAAAATCAGGATCAGCAGGGTGCCGCTGCGGCGGTCGCGGTGTCGCCACCAGCGAAAGAAAAGCAGGTTGATCAGAATCACCAGCAACCCCGTGAAGTGAACCCCGCCCAGGGCGGCGGTTTGCAGGAAGGGCAGGTTGCGGTATTGGGAGGTTCCCACCAGGCACCAGGGAAACCCGGTCATGAACTCTTCCAGAACCAGATCTTTCCCCACCCAGAGAAGGGCGACGGCGAACCACCAGGGTCTGGGCGCCCGCCACAGCCGCCCCATTCCCCAGCCGGCAATCGCGGTAACCAGCGAAAGGATGGCCGCTACCATGAGGAATGCCAGGATGCTCAGCGCCACGCTCATGCCGCCGTAGCGGATCATGACCCGGGGCATCCAGTATAACAGCACCAAGTGGGCGGTGGCACCGAATACCAGGAACAGAGAAAAGGCGTTCAGCGGGGTATGATCCAATGCCGCCAACAAAGGCAGCAAAAAGATGAACGCCAGGGGAAAGAGGTCGAAACGCGGGAAAGCCAGGGCGTAGAGCACACCGGAAGCCACGGCGGCGAGCCAGGGAAGGGCGCGGCGGAATCGCGGTTTCACGGCGCGGTTCTGCACCGGCATGGGTTCGCTTCAGGGCATGCGGCGCAGGAAAAAACCGGTACGGCCGGCGATCTTCTGCATGCGCTCCTTGCCGTCCTGAGCCTCCTGCTTGGAGTCAAAGCGGCCCACCAGTACCCGGTACATGGTTTTTTCATGCACCACCACGCGCTGGATTTCCGTGGGAAAATTGTTGTTGATAAAGAGGTCGGAATAGGATTTGGCTTCGGCATGGTTTTCAAAAGCGCCCACCTGCACCGCGTAGTAGCTGTCTCTTTCCACCTGTCGGGGTTTGACTTTCCGCGCCGAAGCGGGTTCGGAGCCGGGTTCCGCGGCAGCGGTATCCGCCCGGCCGTGAATGTCCATCTCTTGCCTGATGGCGCTGGGCTTTTCAGATACCCGTTCCTCTTCCAGGGGGATGTGTTCACTGCTGGAGGTAACCTTCGCTCCCGCCGGGGTCATGGCGGCGGCTTTGCCCGCCTGGTATCCCAGGTAAAAGAGAAAGATACCGATGAGAATCACGGCGGAGAGAAACACCACTACGTGCACAAAAGTGATTTTGATTTCCAGGACCGTGCGGTGCTTGTCCCTCATTGCTTCTTTTCCAGGATGTTCATCAGCTCAATGGGCAGGGGAAATACAATGGTGGATGAGTTATCGGTCGAGATATCCCTCAGGGTCTGAAGGAACCGCAGTTGCATGGTGTAGGAATTCTGGGCCATGATGTTGGCGGCTTCCAGCAGTTTGGCGGATGCCTGTTGTTCACCTTCGGCGTGGATCACCTTGGCGCGCCGTTCACGTTCCGCTTCCGCCTGCCTGGCCATGGCGCGCTGCATTTCCTGGGGCAGGTCCACGTACTTGATTTCCACCATGGAGACCTTGACTCCCCATGGGTCCGTATGTTCATCGATAATGGCCTGCAATTTGGAGTTGAGCTGATCGCGCTCGGACAACAACGCGTCCAGTTCCACCTGGCCCAGGATCGAGCGCAACGTGGTCTGGGAGAGTTGGGAAGTGGCGTAATTGTATTCCTGGACCTGCAGCACTGCCCTGAGTGGATCGATGACGCGGTAATATACCACGGCGTTGACCTTTACGGAGACGTTGTCCCGGGTGATCACGTCCTGGGGTGGCACGTCCAGAACAATGGTGCGCAAACTGACTTTGACCAGTTTGTCGATGGGGTAGAGGACAAAGATGAGTCCCGGCCCCTTGGGCTTGCCTAGGACCCGGCCCAGGCGAAAAATGACGCCCCGCTCATACTCTTTGAGTACCTTCAACCAGTTGAACAGTAAAAACAGTACGATAACTGCGATGGTAACGATTGATACCTGCATATTAACCCCCTCTGGGTTTGACTTTCAGGCGGAAACCCTCCATCTGGAGGACCTCCACCTCGGTGCCGGCTTCAATGGGTGAGTCCGCTACCGCGTTCCACCACTCGCCGTGCACAAAGACCCGGCCGCCCTCAGGTGTGATACGGGTACGGGCGGTACCGACTTCTCCAGCCAGGCCTTCCTGCCCGGTGTCCACGCGGCGCTTCATTGACTGAAACACTTTGTATGTCAGAAACAGGATTATCCCGGCAAAACTGACGGTCAGTAAGACAATCAAGCTCATGGTGGGTCTCATCTCGGGAATGGGTGAACTGATCAGGATAACGGATCCCAGGAAAAAAGCCACGGCCCCGCCGAGGCCCAGGATGCCGAATCCCTGCACCTTGATCTCGGCCAAAAACAATCCGATCGCCAGCAGGATCAGCAGCAATCCCACGTAGTTGATGGGCAGGATCTGAAACGCCATGAAGGCCAGGAGCAGGGAGATGCCGCCGATGACTCCCGGGATCACGGCCCCGGCATGGGTGAACTCGAGGTAAAGTCCGATCAGGCCGAAAATCAAAAGGAAGTAGGCCAGGTTGGGGTTGGTGATGGTGCGTAGGAAGCGCTGACGCCAACTCATCTTCATGGTGAAGATACGTACGTTCTGGAGATTCAGGGTAACCGTATCCCCGCGCATGGTGGTAATGTTGCGGCCATCCAGCTTCTGCAGCAAATCCTCGAGGCTTTCCGCGGAGAGGTCCGCCAGGCGCCCCTCGAGGCATTCGTCAACCGTGTAGGCGAGGCTCTCGGAAACCGCGCGGGCCGCCATGTCCTCGTCCCGGCCGCGGTTGCGCGCCAGGGAGCGAATGTAGGACACGGCATCGTTGGTGACCTTGGCTTTCATGGTGTCGTCCATCTTCTGACCCAGGGCGGATACCGGGCTGGCGGCGCCCATGTTTGTGCCCGGAGCCATGGCGGCGATATCCGCCGCCACGGTAATAAAGAATCCCGCGGAAGCGGCCCGTGCTCCCTGGGGATAGACAAACACCGCGACCGGCGCCGGTGATTGCAGCATCTCCTTGATAATGGTGCGCATGGCCGAATCCAGTCCCCCGGGTGTGTCTATTTCAACCACCACCAGGTCCACATCCGGTTTTTCACGGACCTTGGCCATGGAGTCGATTGTGTATTCCGCGATGATGGAATCGATGGGGCCCTGGATCGCGATGCGATACACATCCGCGCTTACGGCCATGGGGGCCAGCAACATTATCGCCGCGATCAGTTTTCTCATACTCAGAATAATAGGCCTTGAGGCAAAAAAAATCAACTCCATAAGCGAATGGGCGTGGTTGCGTTCCCGGGGGGGCTATGCTAAAAGAAACCATGGCAGATCACAACTACGCCCTGATTATGGCGGGAGGGCAGGGCACCCGCTTCTGGCCGTACAGCACACCCCGGCGTCCCAAACAGTTTTTACCGATCCTGGGGACGGATCCGCTGATTACCCGGACCTTCCGCAGACTGGAACAGGTGGTGGCCCGGGATCGCATTTATGTGGTGGCAGAGGAGGGATATCGCGCAGCCGTGATGGAAGCCCTGCCCGACATCGATCCCGAAAACTACATTGCCGAACCCATGCCCCGCAATACGGCGCCCTGCATGATCCTGGCCAATATCGTTTTATCCCGCCGGGATCCCGCCGGCCGTATGCTGGTTGTGCCCGCGGATCACCATATCACCGATGAAAAGACCTTTGCGCGGCAGATGCGTGCCGCCCTGGAGTTTGCAGAGCGTCCGGTCATCATTACCGCGGGTATCGTTCCCGATCATCCCCATACCGGTTATGGCTACATCCGTTATACAACCGCGCGAGCCGAACGGCTGGACAACGCGGTGTTTCATCCGGTCGAAACCTTCGAGGAAAAACCCGATGCCCAAACTGCGGCCAAATACCTTTCTCACGGGGGGTATTGCTGGAACTCCGGCATGTTTGTTTACAAGCTGCGCCATTTCCGCACCCTGCTGGAACGCTTTGCCCCGGAATACGCCGATGGTTACGGAAAATTGGAAGCCGCGCCCCTTAAAGACGTGCCGCAAGTCTTTGCCGCCATGCCGCCTCTGTCCATCGATTACGCTTTGATGGAAAAGGGAGCGGAGGCATGGATGATGCCGGCCGATTTCGACTGGAATGATGTGGGCGCGTGGGCCAGTGTTTTTGAGCTGGGGAACCGTGACGAAAACGGCAATGTGGCTGGTCCCGGACATGTATTGCTGGACAGCCGCGATTGCCTGGTTTTCTCGACCGGCAACACGCCGGTGGGCTTGATCGGGCTTGAAGGCGTGGGAGTGGTGCAAACCCAAAACGGCCTGCTGGTGGGGAAACTGGATCTGATGCAGCGGGTTCGCGAAGTACTGCAGGATCTGGATGCCCGATCACAAAGCCATTCGCAGGACCCTGAGCCATGAGGACGACAATCCGGGTCAGTGCCGCGGCGCTGGCCGCAAACCTGGACTGTTTCCGTCAAATCACCGGCCGCCCTGTTGCTTTTGTGGTCAAGGCCAATGCGTACGGTCACGGCATCGAGGCCTGCGTGGAGATTGCCAGTAAACTCGATTCAGTGGGCTATTACGCGGTGGATGCCGCCCATGAGGCCAGGCGCGTACTAACGCGGGACGATTCCCGTCCGGTTCTGGTCATGGGCTGGGCGGATCGTGACGAATTGGAGTACCTGGTCGAGGCCGGCGTGGAAATGGTTGTTCCGGAACCGGGTTACCTGGAACGCGTGCGTGCGGCGGCGCGAAAGGTAAACGGCACCGCCCGTTGTCACCTGAAAGTGGAAACCGGAACCCGGCGGTTGGGCATGACCCCCGCCGAGGTCCTGGAGATATTGCGATCGCCTGCCGGAACCGGCGTGGAGTTTTGCGGAATTTACTCCCATTTCGCCGATATCGAAGACACCACCCGTCACGATTTCGCCGGCCGGCAACTGGAATCATTTCGATCCCTGCTTGAAGAATTGCCCTCGAATCGCCCAATGGTACGCCACATGGCCTGTTCCGCGGCGGCGCTGCTGTTTCCCGCCACCCATTTCAACCTGGTACGGTTGGGAATCTCGGCGTACGGTTATTGGCCTTCCCGTGAAACATTGATTTCATGGCAGGAGCAGAAGGGAAACGGCATGGAACTGCGGCCGGCCCTGACCTGGGAAACCCGGGTGGCCCAGGTAAAAACCGTCGCCGCCGGGGAGTCCGTGGGTTATGGCCGTTCCTACCGTGCCTTCAGCCCGTCCCGTATCGCCGTCATCCCCGTGGGATACTACGATGGTTATGACCGGCGTTTGTCCAATTCAGGTGTCATCCTGGTCAACGGCAGGGAAGCCCCCATTCGCGGACGTATCTGCATGAACATGATGATGGCGGATGTGACCCATATCCCCAACGTCCGCGCGGGGGATTCGGTCATATTACTGGGAGAGGGCGCGCATGGTTGCATTGACGCCGTCAATCTGGCCGATCATTGCGGAACCATCCACTACGAAATCCTCAGCCGCATTGCTCCTCATCTGCCCAGGATCGCGGAATCCTGAGCCGCCAGGGTACGCCAGAAGAGATACAGGGCCGCGATCAGGTTGACCCCCGCCAGCAGATAGTTGGTGCCACTCATTCCCAGAATCGGTAGCATCAGCGTGCCTGCCAGCAAGGCGCCCAGCGCGGCCCCGCTGTGATCCGCGGCGTTTACCCGTCCGGTGGCGCGGCCGGGTCGCAAGGATTCGTGAGCCAGGGCGGCGGCCAGGGCGGCGGGAAAGACCGCACCGACCAGGCCTCCCACCAGGATGGTAAACACGGAGATCCATATCTGGTCCAGCAGGGGATGATGCCCCGCGGCGGGGAGCAGCCGCTCCAGGGCGGCTGCAACCACGGCCAGGGCGCACAACAGCGAGGACAGGAGCAGGTGAGGTGAAAACCGTCGCGCCAAGCGGCGGGATATGGCCGCACCCAGGGGAAGCCCGGCCATGAACAGGGCGGTAAACAGGCCGATGTAGCGGTAGATAAAACCAAAACGGCTCTGAATCAATGTAATGATCAGCAGTTGCAGCGACATTCCGGAAAAGCCGGCCACGGAAACGGCGGGGTAGAGCATTCCCAGGCCGCGCCGGCGCAGGACGGCGGGTAAAAGCAGCAGAAGTGTTGCCAACAAGAGGTATGCGGGCTCGACTTTTTCCGCCAGTTGCAACAGTTGCCGCACGCCCCCGACATGCACCCACCCCAGCGAGCGGTTGTAGCGGTGCAGTGCCGTGGGCAGATCATCGGTGTTGAGCTTCGCGCCAAACCGTGCTTCCAGTCCGGCGCGGATACGCAAACCGCGCCCCGCGGGAAACCAGGCGGAAAACAGAAAACTGAAATCCGGATCTCCTGGAGTGATATGGCGCCAGCGTGCAGACAGCGTGGCGGGGTCCCGGCTGACCACACCCGGCCGGCGGGAGGCAAAAAAGAAGGTGTCCGCTCCCGGAGAGATTACCACGTATGGAAAGACGGAGCGCAGGGTATGATAGATTACGGACGCATAAGCGCCCACATTCCCGGAAGTGTACGTATCCGATGAGGTCACACGCAGGCACACCACGCCTTGTGGATTCATGATGCGGGAGAGTTCGCGCAGAAACTCAAGGGTAAAATAGCGATTGGCCAGCAGGGAAACGGGTTCGGATGCGTGCACGAATGCCAGGTCGAATGTGAGGTTCTGGTTGGCATACCGTCCCAGCTGTTGCACAAAGCGGCGGCCGTCGGCGAGGTGAAGGCGGAAGCGTGGATCCTGGAGGCGACGTTCCATCTTTGCTGAAAGATGGTCGCGAACGGCTTTTACCACCAGGTGATCCAGCTCCACATTGTGTAGAAAAGAGATATCTGTATTCAGCATGGCCTGGGCCAGCCCGCTTACCGCTTCACCGATCACCAGTACGCGCCGTGGGCGGGGATGTTGAGAGAGCAGGCGGGCGGCGAGCATGTGGTTGCGTTCCGGATCGGGAAAGGTGGTCGCCATCTGGCCGTTCAGGTAAAGGGCGTATTGGTCCGCCTGGCGACCCAGGGCGATATTCTGGAAGCGCGAGTCCAGGTTTGTAACCAGCTCGGTGGCGGAAAACCCCTGCCACCGCGCCTGAACCGTGGATTTTTCCAGCGCGTTTCCCGGCTGGGGCAGAAGTCCCGCCACGGCCAGCAACAGGCCGGCGCCACCCAGCCATTGCAGGCGGCGCAGGCCCATTCGGCTTCCGGTCCATAGGGTGATTGCCCCCCCGGTGGCCAGGGCGGCAAACAGGATGTCAAAGGCGGGCCACCGTCCCGCCAGCACCCAGCTCATCATGGCACCGGCGGCCAGGGATCCCAGGGACTCAATGATATATACCCTGGACATGTGGGAGATACCATCCCCCTTGCGGGCGATATGCATGGCCAGGGGGAAGGCCATGCCCACCAGGAGGCTGTGGGGGATGACAATCAGGGCGGTGGCGACAAATACGCGCCACATACCCAGCGACAATCCCGCGGGCGCCATGGTCAGGTCGTGCAAATGTCGAATGGCCACCAGCGCCAGCGGCGCCAACAGGGTCAGCAGAAGCATGGCCTGGAAGAGTCGCTCTCCCGGGTTTCTCAGACGGTCGGATAGGCGGCCGCCCAGTCGGGATCCGAACGTAATCCCCACCAACCAGTGGAAGAGCACGATGGCGATAACGATTTCGTTTCCCAGCACCACTACCATGATTTCGCGGAGAAACAAGGTTTGAAACAGGATGGACAGGAATCCCAGCAGAAAAAAGGTTCCCAGTAAGATGGATCGGTTCGGGATCAGGCCGTTTGCGGAACGGTTCATTGAATGAGCTTCCCTTCTGGGGCTATTCTATTTCGAACAGCAGGCGGTTGGCCAGGACGTTGTCGCCTTCCTTTACCCCCATGGTCTTGATGATTCCGGAAATCGGAGCGCGGATCTCGTTTTCCATTTTCATGGCTTCGTGAATCAAAACGATATCTCCTTCCTGCACACTGTCTCCGGTTTGGAAAAAGACTTTCTGGATATAACCGGGAATAAAAGTTTTGACCAGTCCGGACCGGGTAGACCGTTGCGGCCGTGGCTTGAAATAAAACAACTTGTCGATCTTGAGCAGGTAAGCGGGGTAGTACTCTTCGTTGACGTAGATGCCGGACGGATAGCCCTCCAGGTCCCGCTCGATCTTTATCTGGTAGATGCGGCGGTTGACAAAAAAAGAAAGAATCTCATTTTCCCTGCTTTCCGCGATCTGGACCTGGAATGGTGTTTTTTCCACCCGGATCTGGGTGTCGGACTGAAAGGTGGAGTTCGGAGCCGTCTCAATGTCGAAGGCGCGTTTGTGCACTTGGAAGCGGTATTTCATGGCGTGTCACCTCCCCAAAAAGATCCGGCGCAACAGGTTGGGCTGTTTCATGCGCTCCAGTTGTGCCTTGTAGTTTTTGCGTCTGTTTTCCACGTGGAAGGCCGCGCCCAGAAGGGCGGCCGCCAGTTCCACTTCATCTTCGCTGCGGGGGCGTTTGCTGAATTCAAAGCGCAGGTTCAGGAAGTCCACGATAGTCTCTCCCCGCTGCAGGTGGGGGCTTTCCAGCAGTTTTTTTAGAAAGATCAGGTTGGTGTGGATACCCCGCACCAGGATGGTGTTGAGAAACTGGCGCAGGTCGTTGATGGCGTTCTCGCGCTGCACGGCGAAAGCCAGGATCTTGCCGACGTTGGGGTCGTAAATGGAAGAGACCTCTCCACCCGCAAACAGGCTGGTTTTAAACACATTGCGGATGGTGGCGTAATGGGAAAAGTCTTTCACGGTTCCCGCGGACGGCCGGAAATGGTCATGGGGATTTTCGGCGTTCAGAGATACCAGGATGAGGTTATGCCTGGGTTCAAAAATTCGCACTCCGTCCACATCGTGGAGTTGTTCTCCACGCGCCAGCACGAACTGCTTTTTGATAAAATTGGACAGCATGTGGACTTCCGGGATCAAGGTGTTGACCTGGATGGTTGGATTGATCTCCAGAAAAAACGCTTCCCCTTTCTCGACCAGGAATTCCATGTATCCCAGGCCCACATAGTCCAACTCCTCGACCAGGCGGCGCACGTCCTGCATCATCGACTGGCGCAGGTCGTTGCCGATGTTCACGGAGGGGGACTCCTGGAATACCTTCTGAAAGCGACGCTGAATCGAGGATTCGATTTCAGGCAGAATCAGCAGGTTGCCGCTTGTGTCGCGCAGGAAGGGGATTTCGATGTGGTGGGCGAACGGCAGAAACTCCTCCAGGAAAACCCCGTCCTGTTGAATGGATTCGCGCTTCAGCATCTGCTGCAGTTTGTCCTGGGCGTCGCGGCGGAATTCGGCCACGCGGATCTGGTGCCCCCCGGTTCCGGTCACCGGCTTGATGATCACGGGGAATTTCAATTCCGGAGATACAAATTCGATGTCCAGGGGGCTGTTGATGAGATCGGAATGGGCGGGAGTTTGCATACCCATGTTCCGTGCCGTGTTCTTCATTGTGATTTTATCGCGACAGCGGCGCAGTACTCTGGTGGCGGGCCCGATAAAGACAATGCCGTGGTTGTCGCATTGTTCCGCCAGTTCAGGGCTTTCCGAGAGGAAACCGTACCCTGGATGAAGGAAATCGACTTTCAGGTCCACGGCCATCTCCATGATCGATTCCAGGTCCATGTAACTGTCTTCCGGGCGGGAAGCGAAAAACTTGAAACTGCGATCGGCCAATTTGACGGGCAGGGATCCGGCGTCTTCAGGTGAATACAGGAGGATGGTTTCCAGGCCCATGCTGCGCATGGATTGGATGATATCCAGGGCTACGGTGCCGCGGTTGGGGATCAGGACGCTTTGTTTTTTCATGGAACCCTCCTTACAGCGGGATATTGCCGTGCTTTTTGGGCGGGTTTTGCAGGGTCTTGTGTTCCAGCGATTCCAGGGCCGCGATCAGACGGGGCCGCGTCTCGGTGGGCAGAATGATGTCGTCTACGTACCCGAAAGCGGCGGGCAGTTTGGGGTTGGCGAACTTTTCCTTGTAGTCAAGGATCAGGCGCTCCTTGAGACCTTCCGGCTCATCCGCCGCGGCCAGGTCCTTACGGAAAATGACGTTGATGGCGCCTTGAGGCCCCATGACCGCGATCTCCGCCGTGGGCCAGGCGAACACCACGTCCGCGCCCAGGTGCTTGGAGCTCATGACAATGTAAGCCCCGCCGTACGACTTGCGGGTAATGACCGTGAGCTTGGGTACCGTGGCTTCTGAATAGGCGTACAACATCTTGGCGCCGTGCTTGATGATCCCAAGTTTTTCCTGGTCCCGGCCCGGCAGGAAACCGGGCACGTCCACGAAAGAAACCAGGGGAATGTTGAACGCGTCGCAGAAACGGATGAAACGGGACCCCTTTAAAGAGGCCTGAACATCCAGGGTTCCGGCATAGACATCGGGATTATTGGCGATGACGCCCACGTTGCGCCCTCCCAGGCAGGCAAATCCGACCACCAGGTTTTGGGCGTACCCTTCGTGGACCTCGAAAAAACAACCGTTGTCAACCACCAGGGAAAGCAGTTCCTTTATGTTGTACGGCTTGTTCGGATTGACGGGAACGATCTCATTGAGTTTGTCTTCCATGCGGTCAAAGGGGTCATCCGTGGGT
>DSBM01000139.1 GCA_011049425.1 Candidatus Aminicenantes bacterium | reverse complement strand
TACCTTCAGGCAAGCAAACTCACAAGGTAAGAGAACCGGGCAAGAGGCAAGAGGCAAGGGGCGAAGGGCGAGGGGAGAACGAGGTATCAGGTAACAGGCGTAGGGGCGACCGGCCGGTCGCCCATGAACCGGGAAGAAATTCAAACCACGGAACACACGGAATACACGGAAAGGATTAAAAAGACAGGTGGAAGATGGTAGGTGTAGGCGGTTCGCGAACCGCCTGAATGGTTATGGGCCTTTTTTCTACCTTCTACGAGTATTCCCAAGCTCCCTGCCTGTCCTCCGCCCTTGGGAGGCGCTGCCGGGTCTGCTATAATATCAACATGTCGTCCGTAGCCGTGATCCTCAATCCCGCCGCCGGGGGCGGACGTTCCGGGCGCAGGCGCCGCCGGCTTGAGACTGATCTGCAACGTTCGGGATTGGATTGGGAACTGGTGGTTACCCGCAATAAAGCAGACATGCGCAGCCGGATCCAGGCATGCGCGGATACGGCCGCATGGTTGCTGATCGTGGGCGGAGACACATCCTTTCGCATTGCCGCATCGGAAATCCTGGACCGGCATCATGAAAAAAAGACGATCCCGCGACTGGCTTTTTTCGGGGCCGGTTCGGCCAACGATTTGACCCGGGGGCTGGGGATTCGCAATTTGCGCCACTTGTGCGGTCTGATCAGACAAAACCAGGTACGACAAATGGATGTGGGGTGGGTGCGCACCGAATCACCGCCGCGTGAACATTGTTTTCTGGGGTCGATGAGTCTGGGACTGGGGGTTTTGGTCAACCGCGAAATGGCGCGGACCCGGGGGGAATCCGGACGTCCGTTGGCCGCCTGGATCCCGGGAGCGGTTGCGCTGAGAAGGGTTTTTAACAGCCACGACCTGCCCATGGACCTTAGTGTGAATGGCCGGCCCGTCACCTGTTCCCTTGCCGTGGTCCTGAATGGCCCCTATTATGCCGGGGGGTTGCGGCTCGCTCCAGAGGCTTCCCCCTTTGACCACAAACTGGACCTGGTACTTTTATCCACCCGGGGGTGGCTGAGCACCCTGGTCGCCGGCGTCGCCGTTCTGGTGCGGAGGCGATTAAAGGCGGAGACGGGGAGCGACTGGAACTTGAAATCAAAAGAGACGTTCTCCGTCCAGCTGGATGGAGACGTGTTTCCCGCCGGACGTGCCTGTACGGTCGGTTTGCACGCGGCCGCTTTGAGCGTGGCCGCGGGGACGGAATAATGAGCATTATAAAAAGGGAATATAGATTGTCCGCCGGTCAAACCGGCAATCAGAGGAGGATTGAATGAAAAGAATCGCAACCTTATGTGTTTTGATGTTGTTCCCGGCGGTTTCGCTCCAGGCCGGTATCCAGTGGACGGCCAAGGTCGTTGCCGAAGATCAGAAAGGCAAGACCACGGAAATGATGACCGTGACTTCCGCCCAGGACGGAAATTTCCGCCAGGAATTTTCCAACGTACCCAAGCGTCAGCGTGACCAGTACGTGGTAGACGGCTACTGGCTGTACAAGGGCAAGGAAGGCATGCTCTACATTGTCGACCACAAAGAGAAGACCGTCACCCCCATGTCCCTGGAAGCGCTCCAGCAGGTCTTGCAGGCCCTGGGCCCCATTGTGCGCATGGAACTGGAAGACGTGGATGTCAAGGTAGAACCCCTGGGTACGGCTACGGTGCTGGGTTATCCCTGCACGCATACCCGGATCAATCGCTCATACACCATGAAGATGAAGGTCACGATTATCAAGAAAACCATGCGCATGGAAGAAGAGATGGAAGTGTGGGGCAGCACGGCCGTGCCCGCGTACAAATCCCTACAGGGAGATTTCATCCACAGGGGTTTCAAGACCGGCTGGGAAGACCTGGACAAAATGATCCAGAAGCAAATTGCCCAGATGCAGGATCTGGGTTTCCCCCTGAAGACCTTCACCCGTTCGAAGCAGTACAGCAAGAAGGGCAAACTGCAAAGCGATACCACGACCACCATGGAAGTGCAAAAGCTTGAACAGAAATCCTTTCCCGAAAGTTACTTCAATGTTCCCCAGGACTACGAAGTAGTCGAAAATCCGACGTTGACCGATGAAGGACCTGAAGAAGAAGGGGAAGAAGAGCAAGGCAAAAAGAAAAAGAAGTTCAAGTTGCCGTTCTGAGGGTTTGAACGGCAAAGGCGATCGCCCGGTCCGTTCGAGGGGCGGACCGGGGCCCGATCCCATGACGGGAGAATCATATGAAGAAAAGAACTGTTTTTTCCCTGTTGCTGGCTTTCTGGATTGTGGCCCCGGGATGTTCAGGCCTGGAAGCGGTTGTAGGCAAAGCGGATCGCAGCCTGACTCCTCCCGGCGATCACCCCACGGCCATGGCGTTTGACGGCGAACTCATCTGGGTGGCCGACAGCATCACTTTCAAACTGTATGGGCTGGACCCGGTGGATGGTGTGCAGCGCAAGACCCTCAACGCTCCGGGTTACGATCCCCGCGGCCTGGCCTGGGACGGTGAGGTGCTCTGGTACGTGGATGGCCGGGAAGGATGGATTTACGGCCTTGACATGGAGTCGGGCGTGGCACGCATGCTTCTGGAATCCAATTCAGCGGATCCCGGTGGCCTGGCGTTTGACGGCGAATTCCTGTGGTTGCTCGATCGCAAGGCCGGTCGCATCCTGCGCATCAATCGCCGCGACGGCATGATGCATGAAAACATTCCCGCGCCCGCCGCCCATTGTAATGACCTGGCCTGGAAGGATGGGTACCTGTGGGTGACCGCCGGGGATGACGACATGTTGTATCGCGTGGATCCCGCGTCCGGTGACGTGGTTACCTGGATTCCGGCGCCCGGGCCCTATGCCTGGGGGATCTGTTTTTCCGGTGACGACCTCTGGGTTGGCGATTACCAGCAAGCCCGCGTGCGCCGCGTCACATTGAATGACGACGCCTTCGTGCATCGCAGTCGCCCACGCGAGGTGGATTGGGTTGTGGCCGTGGATTTCCGCAATTTCGGCCCCGGTACGGTTGAGGCCCTGGACGCATGCATGGCCATTCCCCATGATCGGGATAACCAGGTATTGCTGACCCGGACCGCGTTTTCGCCTACTCCCTCGGAGATGGTGACCGACCAATGGAAACAGTCCTTTGCCCGCTTCCGGGTTGAATCCGTGGCAGCCGGCGAGCGTCAACTGGCTGAAATGCGGGTGCGCGCACGCCTTTTTCATACGGAATACATCATTTTCCCGGAACGCGTGGGGTCGCTGGCGGAAATTCCGGCTGATCTCAAGCCCTACCTGGCCGACGGCTTCAAATACGATATCACCCACCCGGTGATCCGCAAAGCCACGGTTGAAGCGGTCGGGAAAGAGACACGGCCGTACTGGATCATGCGCCGCATATTCAACTACATCCTGGAAAAAATCGACTACAAACTCAAACCCCTGGGGGGATGGAACCCGGCGCCGACGGTCCTGAAAAGGGGAACGGGATCCTGCAGCGAATACTCGTTCGTGTTCATCGCCATGTGCCGGGCCGCCGGTCTTCCCGCGCGCTACGTCGGTTCCGTGGTCGTGCGCAGTGAAGATCGTGGCCGGGACGAGGTATGGCACCGCTGGCCCGAGGTTTTCCTGCCCCGATACGGCTGGGTTCCGGTGGATCCCTCGGCGGAGGGCAACCGCGAGACTCCGGGAGGAATCGCCCGCCTGATCGGTACAGTGGGCAACCGCTACCTGATCACCACGGAAGGCGGCGGGGATTCCGAGTTCCTGGATACCTATTACAATTTCAAGGTTACCTGGCAAACCCGCGGCAAATGCCGGGTGGAGAGTCACACCTGGGGTGAATATACCCCGGTTTCAGAGGTTCCCGCACGCTGAGTCGAAGCGCGGCGTTTTTTTTCGTGACAAAAAGACGCCGCGCGCCGACACGCTTTCACTGCTCCCCGGCAAGTCCGGGGGAACGGCGGTATCTTTACAATTCAGCGATAATGGCTTCGGTCATGGCCTGCGTTGAAGCCGCCCCTCTCTCGAAAACATCAGGGGATCCCTTGAGTTTGAGCATATCGTAGGCCTGGACCCGGCCTTTTTCCACTACCCGGGCCACGGCACTGCGCACCCGCGAAGCCATCTCTTTTTCGTTGATGTGTTCCAACATCATGCAGGCGCTGAGCACCATGGCGATGGGGTTGACGATCGATTGGGTGTAGGCGGCGTATTTGGGGGCGGACCCGTGGGTGGGTTCAAATATGGCCACATCCTGTCCGATGTTGGCGCTGCAGGCGAAACCGAGTCCGCCCACCAGGCCGGCGAATCCGTCGGATACGATGTCGCCGAACATGTTGCCGCTGACGATGACACCGTAATCTTCGGGGTTCTTGGTGAGCCACATCATCTGGGCGTCGATGTTGGTGTTCCACAGGGCGATTCCCGGATACTCTTTCACGGTTTCCTTGGCGATGGCCAGCATCATACCCGAGGTTTCCCGGATCACGTTGGGCTTCTCACATACCGTCACGGATTTGTAACCGAAGTTTTTGGCGTGTTCGAAAGCGGCGCGTACAATGCGCTCGGTGGCATGCCGGGTGAAGATCCGCGTGGAAACGGCCAATTCTTCGCGGGGAGTGTCGGCGAACTTCTTGAACTTGGGATGAGAGGCCAGGGCCGCGTACACGTTTTCGGGCGGATTGGTCCACTCCACTCCTCCATAAAGGCCTTCCGTGTTCTGGCGGAAAATCACAACGTCCACTTCCGGCTCTTCCACCACTCCTCCCGGCCCGCGGCGGATGAAGTTGAGGGGATTGCCCTTGAAGGTGCGGCAGGGACGCATGCAGATGTCCAGGTTGAAGTGCTGACGCAGGCCCACGATGGGGCTGTAGTAAACATATCCCTTGTCCCTCAGTTCAGGAGCCAGTTCATTGGCCGCCTCGGACTTGGGCTTGGATGTAATGGCGCCGAACAGGCTGATTTTATGGGTTTCAAGCAGGTCCAGGGTGCGTTGGGGCAGGGGATTGCCCTCTTTGCACCAGAATTCCCAGCCGATATCGGCGTGGACATATTCAGCGTCGAATCCCACGGCGTCCAGAATGCGGATCGCTTCGGGAAGAACGACTTTACCGATACCGTCTCCGGGCATCGTTACGATGGTTCTCTTGGCCATTGTGCTTCCTCCTGGGTTTTTTCGTCCGGCAGGGACGGGTTATGTTGAAATCTTGGTTTTGATGAACGGGATCAGTCCGTTGTGTTCAAGGATCTCCATGACCGTGGGCGGGTAGGCCGGGAAACGAAAGTCTCCCCGCGGTGTTGAGATCACTCCGGCTTCCATGTCCACGGTAATGCGATCTCCATCTTCGATGGCGTCAACGGCTTCCGGGCAGCGGATCGCCGGCATGCCAGCGTTGATGGCGTTGCGAAAGTAGATGCGGGCAAAGGAACGGGCGATGATCACGGAAATACCCGCGGCTTTGATGGCCACGGCCGCCTGTTCCCGCGAAGAGCCCATGCCGAAATTTTTGCCCGCTACCAGGATGTCGCCCGCGGAGACCTTGGAAGTGAAATCCGGGTCCAGGTCTTCCAGGGCATGTTGCGCCATCTCTTCCGGTGTCATTTTCTGGTAAGTGTACTTACCGGGGAAAATGACGTCGGTGTTGATGTTGTCACCGTATTTCCACGCTGTACCGGAAAATGTGCGTTTCACAGGAACCTCCCGGGATGGGTGATTTCGCCGCTTACGGCCGAGGCTGCAACAGACAGGGGAGAGCCCAGATAGATTTCGGCTTCCCGGCAGCCCATGCGTCCTTTGAAGTTGCGATTGGCAGTGGAGAACGTTACTTCTCCGGGAGCCATGACCCCCTGGTGAGCGCCCAGGCACGGACCGCAGCCCGGATTGAGGATCACGGCTCCGGCGTCCACGAACACTTCCAAGAGGTTTTCTCTCATGGCTTCCCGGTAAACCTGCCAGGAAGCGGGAATGATGAGGGTGCGGACTTTGACCCGGCGACCCTTGAGGATGCGCGCCGCCGCGCGCAGGTCTTCCAGGCGGCCGTTGGTGCAGGTGCCGATGAGCGCCTGGTCGATGGGTGTTCCCGCCACCTTGTCAATGGGTGCGTGGTTGTCCACCGTGTGGGGACGGGCCACCGCCGGCGACATGGCGGAGACGTCGAATTCCACCACCTCAACATAACGACAATCCGGCTCCGAGTAAATGGGTTCAAAAGTGGAACGCGCCCGTCCTTTCAGATAATTCAGGGTGGTGTCATCCGCGGGAACGTAGCCGTTCTTGGCACCCATCTCCGCCGCCATGTTGGACAAGACCATGCGTTCCGGAAGGCTCATGGCCTTAACGGCATCACCGGAAAACTCGACCGCCCCGTAGTCGGCGCCGTCGGCCAGGATGCGGCCGATGATGTTCAAGGCCACATCCTTGGGTGTCAGGAAATCCGGCATGCGGCCCTGGAGTACGATTCGCATGGTGTCGGGGACCTGAAACCAGAGTTCACCGGTGGCCCAGATGGCGGCGACTTCGGAGCGTCCGATACCGGCGGAGAAGGCTCCCAGAGCGCCGTAGGTGGTGGTATGGGAATCACTGCCCACGATCAGTTTTCCGGGCAGGGCGAAACCCTGTTCCACGAACACCTGGTGACAGATGCCGTAATTGATGTCAAAGAAATGCTCGATACCCTGTTCCGTCACGAATGAGCGAATTTCCCGGTGGTTTGTGGCCGAGGATTCCTTGGGGGCGGGAATTTCGTGATCCAATATGATGACCACCCGCTCGGGGTAGCGGATTTTACTTGCACCGGTTTTGCGGAAGGTGGCCGAGATGGCCGCGGCGTTGTCATGGCTCATTACCCAGTCCGGTTCCACTGATACGATGTCACCGGCGCATACATCGCGTCCGGCCTTTTGGCCGAACAGTTTCTCAACAAAAGTTTTGCCCATTGCGCTCTCCTGTTGAACGGCCCACATTGTATTATATCCGTTGTGGGTTGTAAAGAAAGGTTCTCTTCCATTCCGTGTGGGTTTGGAAGTTTTTTTTGAAAAAATGGAAAAACTGCAGAGAGTACCCTCTCGGGCATAATTCACCGCTCACCACTTCGGTCCAGACCCATTGCGGTCTTCG
>DSBM01000138.1 GCA_011049425.1 Candidatus Aminicenantes bacterium | reverse complement strand
GGATCTATTACGTTTTGTGTGGGTAAATACACATTGGTAATTGGTAAGCGGTTGTGAGTATGAGTACCCGCAGGGCATAAAGCATAAGTGAACGCAAACGTAGGTTCCGGGGACCCATGGTCTAAGACAGAATGGTCGGCTGAGGGGTACTCCCCGAAGACGAAAGATGGCCTCGGAAACATCCCGAACATCCACCATGGCCATCTTAAGCCGTCGAAGGACACCGAAGTGGTGAGCGGTGACTTGTGCCCCCTGGGTATTTATCTTTTCCACTGGCCCCTGGCCATTTGCCACTTCGCCTTTCGCCCTTCATGCCCTAAGGACTGGGATACAGGTGCCGTTGGTGTATAATGCGAGATGGGAGCGAACCCGTGAACGTACACAACCTGGATTGTATTTTCAAACCCGAACGCATCGCCCTGGTCGGGGTTTCCACCAACCCCAACAGTGTGGGCGGGAAAGTGTTGACCAACCTGGTGGGCAGCGGTTTCCGCGGGGTGGTTTACCCTGTGAACCCTCGTCACGAAGCCGTGATGGCCATGCCCTGTTTTCCCGACTTGGAGAGCCTGCCCCATCGCCCCGACCTGGCGGTGATCTGCACCCCCGCTCCCGAAGTGGCGGACCTGGTGGGTCAGTGCGGTGCCGCCGGCATTCCCGGCATCATTATCATGTCGTCGGGTTTTCGCGAAATCGGTAAGGAGGGCATACGGCGGGAAAAAGAGATCCTTGCACATAGAGCACAATTCCCCAATATGCGCATTCTCGGTCCAAACTGCCTGGGCGTCATTGTGCCCGATTTAAAACTCAATGTCAGTTTTGCACCGCACACGCCGCGCAAGGGGCACATCGCTTTTATCTCCCAATCCGGCGCCCTGGGCACATCGGTGCTGGACTGGGCCCGGGAAGAGAACATCGGCTTTTCCGCTTTCGTATCGATCGGCAACACCATTGACGTGGATTACGGCCATTTGATCGACTACTTCGGTGATGACGAAAAAACCCGCTCCATCCTGCTATATATCGAATCCATCCGGGATCCGCGCAAGTTCATGACCGCGTCGCGGTCTTTTGCCCGCAGCAAGCCGATTATCGTCTACAAGGCGGGACGTTTCCCCGAGTCGGCCGCGGTGGCGGCTTCCCATACCGGCGCCCTGGCCGCTGAAGACGATGTCTACAACGCGGCGTTCCGGCGTTCCGGCCTGGCGCGGGTGTTTGATATCGGTGAGATTTTCGACTGCGCGGAGTTGATTGCCCGCAACAAGATTCCCCGGGGGTCGCGCCTGGGTATTGTCACCAATGCCGGTGGACCGGGCGTCATGGCCACCGACGCCCTCATGGCCGCGAATGGAGCCCTCGCTATGCTTTCTGAGGAAACCATCAACACCCTGGATGAGCAACTTCCGCCGCAATGGTCAAAGGCCAACCCCGTGGACGTGCTTGGAGACGCCCGTTCCAAGCGCCTGGCGCGGGCGGTGCGCGCCGTGGTGGCGGACAAGGGGGTGGATGCCGTGCTGGTGATCCTCACACCCCAGGCCATGACCAATCCCACCAAGGCGGCTACGGCCATTGGGGAGATCCAGGAGGAAACCCGTAAACCCATCCTGGCCTCCTGGCTGGGGGGGCACCTGATGCGCGAGGGAGTGGACCTGCTCAACGAAAGCGGCATCCCCACCTATAAGACCCCGGAACAAGCGGTACGGGCATTCATGACCCTGGTCGAATACGCGCGCAACCTGGAAACCCTGTACGAGACCCCGCGGGATATCCCGGTGGAGTTTACGCTGGATCGCAAAAAGATCAAGCGTGAGTTCCTGGCTTCCCTGGGGAAAGAAGAACGTGTGCTGTCGGAGGTGCGGTCCAAGGAACTGCTGCGGTCTTACGGCATCCCGGTCACTTTGCCTTTGATTGCAGACAGTGAGGAAACAGCGCTGGAGGCGGCGCGGGAGATCGGTTACCCCGTGGTGTTCAAGGTTCACTCCCCGGATATCACCCACAAGTCGGACGTGGGCGGGGTGGCACTCAATATCCGCAACGAGCGCCAGGCCGCGGACGCGTTTCAGGCCATCATGCGTTCCGTGCGGGGAAAGCAGCCCGATGCCCGCCTGGAAGGCGTTACGGTCCAGAAAATGGTGGTCATGCCGGAGGCTCGAGAGCTGATCCTGGGCATCAAGCGGGACGCCGTATTCGGTACCGTGATCCTGGTGGGCGCGGGCGGTGTGACTGCCGAGTTATTCGCCGACCGTTCCCTGGGTTTCCCGCCGCTGAACGAACGCCTGGCCCGCCGCATGCTCGAAGACCTGAGGATCTGGCCCCTGCTGCACGGCTATCGCGGAAAGCCGCCGGTAGATCTGGACCGGCTCATCGAGGCCATGATCCGTCTCTCATATCTTGCCGCGGACTCGCCGGAGATTCTGGAACTTGACATTAACCCCCTGCTGGTCGATCCGGAGGGCATCCTGGCCGTGGACGCGCGCATGGTGGCTGATCCCGCCGTAACCGTGAGCCCGGCCGATCCCTACGCCCACCTGGCCTTGCGGCCCTATCCCGAGGAATACGTCAGCGATGCCGTGGAAGTGGACGGTCACAAGATCGTGTTCCGGCCCATCCGCCCGGAAGACGAGCCCATGTGGATGGAGATGCTGGCCGCCTGTTCCCGAGAATCGATCTATTTCCGCTTCCGCTACTTCTTCCAGTGGGCCTCCCACGAAGTGGCCACCCGCTACTGTTACATCGACTACCACCGCGAGATCGCCATCGTGGCGGAAACCACGAATGAAAAAGGCGAAAAGCGCCTCATCGGCGTGGGACGCCTGATCGCCGACCCGGAACACGAAACCGTGGAATACGCCATCCTGATTATCGATGAATTTCAGAACCGCGACCTGGGCGGACTGCTCACCGACTACTGCCTCGATATCGCCCGCAAGTGGGGATTGAAAAAAATGGTGGCCCAGACCACCGCCGACAACCACCGCATGCTGGCGCTGTTCAAGAAACGCGGATTCACCATTCATGCCGATTCCCGCACCAGCACCGTAGATGTGGAGAAAACCCTATAAGTCGTCGATGATCGCTATCCGTTATGAAGGAGGTCTCTGCAATTGTTTCAACAATGTTGAATTTTGCATGAAGGCAACAATAGACCGGAAAGCAGAAATCCCGGCCTTTTTCCCGTTCCAACTCTCCAACTCTCCAACTCCTGTCGCCGCTGAGCGGCGACAGGGCTATACCAATGAGAGGATGACGATAAGGCAGAGGGCGGCCAGGGTGACGGCCACCAGGCTGCCCGCGGGCGGGCGGTAACGGTCGGGAGTATAGGTTTTATCCCGGGTGGGCGGCGTAAATTTCAACATGGGGTTGCGGCCGAACTCCACGACCTTGGCGATGAATTTCTGAACCGCTTTATCGGAGCGTTCGAACAGGTATGCCGGGGCGTTTACGAACACATTGCGGAAAAAGGGCTTGCTGCGGCGGTAAAACCAGTCCATGTCCAGGCTGATGCCTTCGTGGGGCGCCAAACGGTGGCGCAATACCCAGAAACCAACAAAGGTGAAGAGCAGCATCTGCACCGACTCGGCCAGGTGGGCGGTGGTGAAGGGTTCGAAATGCACGGGGAAGGGCAGCAGGCGATAGAGCAATCCGGGCATGACACCGTAAAGGACGCACATAACCGCGGCCATACCCATGCCCAGGAACATGTTCAGGGGTGGGCGACGCACCTCGATCGCGGCCGGTTTTTTGCGAGCGAACCAGATAAACCAGGGCAGCTTGATGCCGACGGAAAGAAAGGTACCGACCGCGGCCAGGTTGAGCAGCAGCATGGCCGTGAGATGGTGGGCGCCGCCGGTTGCGGACAGCACCATGGATTTGCTGATGAAGCCGTTGAAGAATGGCACGCCGGAGATGGAGAAAGCCCCCACCATGTAGAGGATCAGGGTATGAGGCATGTACTTTGCCAAACCGCCCAGGTCCGACAAGCGGTGCTTGCCGGTGGCATGGATCACGGCCCCGGCGCACATGAAAAGCAGCGCCTTGTAGAGGATATTGTTGACTGCGTGGGCCGCGGATCCATTCAGTGCCATCTCCGTGCCGATGCCCACGGCGGCCACCATGTATCCCACCTGGCTGATGATGTGGTAGGCAAGGATGCCGCGGATGTCGTTGGCCAGCACGGTGAAGAAAATACCATAGAGGGTCATGACCACCCCGGCCCACAGTAGGATTTCCCAGCCGGGGAACATGCGGATGAGCACGTAGACCGCTGATTTGGTGGTAAACGCGCTCATGAATATTGCGCCGGTTACGGTGGCCCGCGGGTAGGCGTCACTGAGCCAGGTGTGCAGGGGAGGAATGGCGGCGTTAACCGCCACGCCCAGCAGCATGATCCAAACCGCCGGGCCCTGGCCGGGAGAAAGCCGGGAGACGGCCATGTCGCCGCCGCCGCCGATGTACATGAGGATGCCTGCAAAGAGCAGCCCGCCGCCCAGTACGTGGTAGATCAGGTAGCGGAAACCGGCGCGGCGGGATTCCGGTACGCGGCGGGCCCACACCAGGAAAACCGAAGTAAATGCCATGAGTTCCCAGAAAAGGAACAGGGTGAACAGGTCGCCGGCAAATATGACTCCCAGGGCGCCGGCCGCGTAGAGCAAGGCCGATGTCTGTTGGCCGGCGTCGCGGATGTGGAAGGCGTAGATGCCGCCGCCCGCGGCGATGAAGGCAAAGATAATGCCGAAAAGCCGGCTGAGGGCATCCACTTTAACCGGGGTCAGGGTGTAGTCCATCAGCTGAACGGTCAAGGTGGCGCCATCGGGCAGGGTCCACACCTGGGCCAGTGTCAGCACGCAGGCGAGCACGAAGAGGGATGAACGCAGTTTGCGGGGGACCAGGGGCAACAATAGGGCGCCGGCGATGGCGATCAGGGCGGGGGGCACAATCCAGTCAGTCGGCATCGTAATAATCCTCCCGGCGGTCCAGGGCCTTTTTCCCCACGGTTTTGGAAAACAGGATGATCAGCGCGCAGCCAAAGAATCCGAAAAAGACAAAGAACCCGGGGATGTGGTTCCACCAGTAAGTGTGCCCCGGTTCATGGTGGACAAAGAAGAGCTCCACCACCAGGCTGAACACGGTGACAAGGGCCGCGGCCATGGGCCAGAATCGCTTGGGCATCATGCACCTCCCAGGATGGCGGCGGCCACGCCTGAGGCCAGCCGGTAGAAGCGGAAAAAGAGGTCCGGGTAGATACCGAAAAGCAGTGACAGCAATGCGGTCACGCAAAGGGGGATCACCATGAAGGGCGAAGCCTCGCCGTGTCCGGCCAGCTCATCTCCTTTGGGGTCGCGGAAAAAGGCCCGGTGCGCGATGGGAAAAAAATAGGCGGCGTTCAACAGCCCGCTCGAGACCAGGAAGAAAAGAGGAATCAGGGTGTCCGCCTGCATGGATCCCATGCCCAGGTACCACTTGCTGATAAAGCCGTTGATGGGCGGCAATCCGCTCAAACCGATGGCGGCCACGGTGAAGGCGCCCATGCTCCAGGGCATGACCTTGCCGATGCCGTTGAGTTCACTGATGTTTTCCTTGTGCAGATTAACGTAGATGGCTCCGGCCACGAAGAACATGGTGATTTTCATGGTGGCGTGAAAGGCAATGTGCAGCATGGCGCCGGTCAGTGCCGCGGTGGTGAGCATGCCGGCTCCCAGCACGATATAAGAAAGATGGCCGACGGTGGAATAGGCCAGTCGCCGCTTGAGGTTGTCCTGCTTTAATGCCAGCAGGGATGCGGTGATAATGGTGAAACCGGCAAACACCATCAGGATTCGACCCAGGCCGAACTCTTTCATCAGGGCGGGCCCGAACACAAATCCCACTACCCGGATCACACCGAATACCCCGGATTTAACCACGGCTACGGCATGGAGCAGGGCACTGACCGGCGTGGGCGCGGCCATGGCCGTGGGCAGCCAGGCGTGCAGGGGCATGATGGAGGCCTTGACGCCCACACCGCCCAGGAAAAGGAAAAAGAGTATGCGCGCCGTGGATGGAGCCAGTGGGCGTCCATTGAAAATGCCTCCGGCGGCGAAATCGAGGCTGCCGGTGATCTGCCAGGTCAAGGCCGCGGCGGCGAGCAGGAACAGTCCGGCTGTCAATGTATAGGCCAGGTACTTGCGCCCCGCCCGGATGGCTTTGGGCGTTTCTTTATGGATGACCAGGGGATAGGTCGCAATGGTCAGGATTTCGTAGAAGAGAATAAAGGTCAGCAGATTGGCGGAAAACGCGATGCCGATGGTGGCGGACAGGCACACGGCGAACGAAGCGTAATAACGGGTCTGCTTGTGTTCATCCAGTCCGCGCACATATCCGATGGAGTAGATAGAGGTAAGGATCCACAATCCCGAAGAGATCATGGCAAAAAATACGCCGAAGGGGTCGGCTTTCAGCGCCAGGTGAATTCCGGGGGCCAGTTCCAGTAAGGCGATGCCCACGCTTTTGCCGGCCAGGGCTCCGGGAAGTAGCGACATGACCAACGCGAACTTTACCACTCCGGCGCCCAGGGTCCAGGATTCGCGCAGGTTGGGCCGGCGGGATGAAAACAGGATCAGGGGAACGGCCAGCAGGGAGACCAGCACAGCCAGCATGGGGATAATGGAGTGGTCTATGTTGTTGAGTGCCATTTTTTCTTATCCTACATGCCCGGAGGAACGATCAATTTAATGATCCCGGTCACGATCACCGCATTGAGCAGGCCGACAACAATCAGGGCGCCGCCCAGGACCAGGGTGGGAATCAGCATGGAGCCGGGCGCCTCATTGCGAGCGGCATCATTGTCGTTGGGGATTTCACCTGACATGGGTTTCATGTAGACTTTTTCCAGAATGCGGAAGAAATAAATTGCATTCAGCAGGCTGCTGACCAACAGGGCGGCCAGAAAAAGCCAGCGGCCGTTCTGGATGGTGCCCAGGGCCAGGTACCACTTGCTGAAGAAACCCACGGTCGGCGGTATGCCCACCATGGACAGCGCTCCCACGGCAAACGCCGCGGTGGTCCAGGGCATGCGTTTGCGAACGCGGTGGTCCAGCCTGGGGATGGTTGAGTGGCCAAGTTTGAGGCGGAAGTTCCCCGCCACCAGGAAGAGGCAGGCCTTCATGAGGGCGTGGTTCATTACGTGGAGCACGGCGCCGATGATGCCGTAGGGGTTGGCCAGCCCGATTCCCAGCCCGATGTAACCGATCTGGGCCACGCTGCTGTAGGCCAGCATGCGTTTCATCTCATGCTGGGCAATGGCCAGTACGGAGCCGTACACAATGGCAATGGCGCCCAGCCAGGCCAGGATCTCGGTCAGGGGCAGGGAGTGGCGCACGAAATCCACGCCGAACACGTAAAACACCACGCGGATAATGGCATACACCCCGACCTTGGCACCCACCGGCGCGATCAACGCCGATGACGCGGACGGAGCGTAGGTATAGGCGTCCGGCAACCAGCCATGCAGGGGGAAAATGGCCATTTTAATGCCCAGCCCCGTCACCATCAGCCCCAATGCCGCCACCAGGGCGGGCTGGTGATAGAGCGTGGGTGCGATCCGGGCCACGTCGGCCATGTTCAATGACCCGGTGGTGACATAGACGAAACCGGTTCCCAAAAGATAAAAGCTGCCGCCCACGGTGCCCATGATCAGGTAACGGAAAGCGGCAACGGGTGATTTCCTGTTGCCGACCGCGATCATGCCATAGAGCGCCAGGGAACTGATCTCCAGGAACACATACAGGTTAAAGAAGTCGCCGGTCAGTACAATTCCGTTGAAACCCGTGAGCATGAGCATGACCACGGCGTAGTAGGGCATGGCACGGTCGGGAAGTTCCGCGTCTACGCTGCGGCGGGCGTGTACCAGTACCAGGAGGCTGACCGTGTTGATGACCAGGGTCACGAAAGCCGACAATGGGTCCAGTACGTATTCGATACCGATGGGCGGGAGCCAGCCGCCGAAATGGTAGTGGATGGTTCCTTCCGCCAGCACCCGCACCAGGTTGACAACCGAAATACCGGTGGCAAAAGCCGAGGCGCAAAGGGCCAGGGGGTAAGCCAGCCAGCGGCGGCGGAAAGCCACCATGGGGATCAGGATGGCCGCCAGCAGGAGGCTCAGGGGGGCAAGTGCGGGCGAATTACTCAATATCATCGTTTTTTCTCATTTCTTCCAGGAGCCGGTTTTCATCCAGTGTGCGATAACGTTTGAAAATGGTGATCACCAGTGCCAGGGCGACACCCAGGGTGGCTACTCCGACAACGATGGCGGTAAGCATCAGCGTATGGGGCAGGGGGTTGATATACTGTGTGGGATCAATGGGACCTTTCGCGGTATTCAGAACCGGGACGGTGGCGCCCCACTTATTGGCCGAGGCCACGAAAAAAAGGATAATGGAAACCTGGAAGATGGTCATGCCGATCAGCTTCTTGACCAGATTGTTCTTGACGGTCATGCCGTAGAGGCCGAGGGCCATTAGGATGAACACGAACCAGTAGGCGTAATGGCCGATAAAGAAATCAAGCATCCGCGTCGCCCTCCAGCAGGTGGTCATAGATGGAAACCAGGATGGCTGTAACCGCCAACCCCACGCCGATTTCCACCAGCAGGATGCCGTAGGAACGGCTCATGGATGCGTGATGGGCCAGGCGGAGGGCGGCGTAATCCAGGAAACGGCCGCCCATGAATACGGCAGTCAGTCCGGTACCGAAGTAGATCAGTACCCCCAGGGACCCCAACGGAGTGGTCCAGGAGCGGGAGAACTGCAGTTGCGCGGTATTGCTGCCCTCGGACAGGCGAATCAGGATAATGGCCGCGGCAATCAGGGTGCCTCCCTGGAAACCGCCCCCCGGACTGTAGTGTCCGTGAAAAATCACGTACAGGGCGAACATCATGATAAAAGGGGATACCGTGCGGCTCACCAATGATGTGATGGGATTGGGTCTATGCGTTTTCACTGTCTTTCTCTTTGCGCCGCAGCAGCAACATGAAGCAGATCAGCCCCGCGGTCAGGATCACGGTTTCTTCTCCCAGGGTATCATATCCGCGGTAGTCGGCCAGGATCACGGTCACCATGTTGTTGGTGTGCGCGTCCCGGTGGGCATTGCGGATGTAGTAGGATGCCGCGCCCGGGGAATGGACCGGGCTTTCCTCCAGGTGAATGGGGGCGTAAGGATCGCCTCTCTGGGGAAGCCCAAAAGAGGCGTAAATCATGAGTCCGGTGAACAGCAACAACACGACGTAGTTGGCGGTTTTCAATCGCTGCTCCTTCGCCAGGTTCTGAAAAGGGTCACCAGCATGAGTACTCCGGAAATGCCGGCGCCCACAACTGCCTCGGTAAAGCCCACATCCACGGCGCCCATGGCCACGTAAAGCAGGGCGGAAAAAAAGCTGAACACGCTCAGCACGATTACGGCGGTGACCAGGTTGCGTACCCACAAGGCGCTGGCGGCGGTGACAATGAGGAACAGAAACAGCACGATCTCCAGTTGCCAGTACATGGTTACCCTCTCCCGGCCGGCTTTTTGTGTTTTCGCTGATCACGCTTGAACCAGGGACGCAGGCCGAAACGGTAAGCCGCGTTGGTCAGGGCGTTGGTTCCGGTGGGGTTGGTCAGAACCACGAACGCCACGATTAAGAGTAACTTTACACTGTTGAGGGTGAAGCCTTCATATACCATCAGCCCCAGGATGATGAGGATCAGGGCCAGGGTGTCTACCTTGCCCTGGGCGTGGGCGCGGCAGTAAAAATCGGGCAAGCGGATCAAGCCGACGCTGCCCACGGCCATGAAAAACGTGCCCAGGCTGATCAGGAAAATGGCGATTATGCTGCTAATTCCCATGGTTTTGCTTGGATTTCAATGTGGACCCCAGGTATTTCGCGAACGCGATGGTGCCGATAAAGTTCAGGCCGGCGTATGCCATGGCGATGTCCACAAACATGTCGATGCGGTTGAACATGAAGCCCACCAGCAGGATGATGACCATGGAGTTGGTGGCGATGGATCCGGCGCACAGCATGCGGTCGTAAAGAGTGGGTCCGGTCACCACTCGGTAGAAAGGCACATAGATGATGATGGCGAGCAGTACGGCGAAGTAGACAAAGTACTGATGCATTACATATCCCCTTTGGAACGGATGATCGCGATGCTCCCCACCACCTGGCCCGGGGTTTTTTCATAAAGGCGCGCCACCTGGCCGGGCAGGGACCCGTCCAGGATCCCCGAGGCGGAAACATCCATGAGGGCGTGAACCACGAATTCATCGTCCCGAAGTTGCACGGTAATGGTACCCGGTGTCAATGTGATGGAGTTGCCCAGAATCACGCGCGCGCTGGCGTTGGGCAGACGGGTCTTAAAGACCACCATTGAGGGGTCGATGGGCATGCGCGGACTCAGGACCGCGTAGGCCACCTGCAGGCTGGCCACCACGATCTGCCAGAAGAGCCAGGCAATGTAATAGAGGAAACGCAGCGGCCGCAGGCTGACAGGCATTTGCCGTTTGATGCGGGCTTCCACCTGCCTGATCTCTTCGCGATAGAAGTGAAAACGCCGCAACTTGAGATTCAATGTGGTCACCAGCAGAGCGGACACTACGCCCATGGATATGTGAAAGAGGTCGTAATGGCCGCTGAGCAGCAGCCAGAAGCTCATCAGGAAGATAAACTGCAGGACTGTGTGTGCCGCGAAAACACGTTTCAACCACAACCTCCAGGCCGGCCGCCCGATGGGGCCGTGGATTCAGGGGATCGAATGCAAAGAGTGGATTATAGTGTTTTGACCTTAACTTGTCAACACCCGTTAAGGCCCGTTGATACACCCGTCTCGGTGATGTTGACTTCCCGGGTGCCGATTGCTAGTCTGAATAGAACGGAACACCTGGAGGTTGACATGAAGACGGATATTGAGATCGCAAGATCGGTGGAGCTGGAACCCATTGAATCCTTGCGGGAACGATTGGGCATCCTGGAGAATGAATTCTCTCCCTGCGGACGATTCAAGGGCAAGGTTGACCTGTCGATGCTGGAGCGGCTCAGGAGCCGTCCCGATGCCAAACTCATCGTGGTGACCGCGGTCACTCCCACCCGCTACGGGGAGGGCAAGACCACCACCTCCATCGGCCTCACCATGGGCTTGAACCGGCTGGGGCATTCTTCGATCGTCACCTTGAGGGAGCCTTCACTGGGTCCCGTTTTCGGGGTCAAGGGCGGAGCCGCCGGCGGCGGGTACTCCCAGGTGTTGCCCATGGAGGACATCAACCTGCATTTTACCGGTGACATCCACGCCATCACCACGGCCAACAACCTCTTGTCCGCCATGATCGGCAACCACATGCATTTTTCCAACGACCTGCGCCTCGACACCCGGCGCATCCTGTGGAACCGGGCCATGGATATGAACGACCGCAGCCTGCGTCACATCGTGGTGGGGCTGGGCGGGCACAAGCACGGCTATCCGCGCGAGGACGAGGTGAACATCACCGCCGCTTCCGAGGTCATGGCCGTGTTGGCCCTGTCGGAAAATGTCTTTGACCTCAAGGAACGCCTGAGGCGCATCCTGGTGGGTTTTGCGCGGGACGGTGGCCCCGTGTTCGTGCGCGACTTCAAGATCTGCGGTGCCATGGCCGCTATTCTCAGGGACGCCATCAAACCCAACCTGGTCCAGACCATGGAACGCACCGCCGCCTTGATTCATTGCGGCCCCTTCGCCAATATCTCTTTCGGCACCAACTCGGTCCTGGCCAATCGCATGGCGTTGAAAATGGCCGATTACGTGGTGACCGAATGCGGGTTCGGCTCCGACCTGGGGTTTGAGAAATTCGTGAACCTGGTGAGCCGAACCGCGGGTTACTCCATCCACGCTGTGGTGGTGGTGGCCACGGTGCGCGCCCTGCGCCACCAGGGCGGGGACAAGGACGTGGCGTCCCTGCGCACGGGCCTGGCCAACCTGGGCCACCATATTGCCAATGTCAGGGCCTTCGGCCTGGCGCCGGTGGTGGCGGTCAATGCCTTTCCTGATGATACACCCGAGGAGTTGGAAACAATTCTTTCTTACGCCCGTGAACAGGGCGCGGGCGCCGCGGTCTCTACCGCCCATGCCGAAGGCGGAGCCGGGGCGGAAGAGATGGCGGCCGCGGTGGTTGAAGCCGCCTCCAGCGCCGACGGTTCCTACAACTTCATTTATGATCTAGAGGATTCCGTGGAAGACAAGATCGAGGCTATCACCCGGCGGATTTACGGCGGCGCCGGCGTGATCTTTGAACGCGAGGCCAAGAATCGATTGAAAGAGATTCGCACTCTGGGTATGGACAAATTGCCGGTGTGCATCGCCAAGACCCCACTGTCGTTGTCGGACAACAAGCGCAAGCGCAATGTGCCCGAGGGCTGGCGCCTCAACGTGCGGGATATCAATATCGCGGCGGGCGGGGGTTATCTGATCCCAGTGGCCGGAGATATCATGCTCATGCCCGGACTTCCGGAACATCCCGCCGCCGAAGAGATCGATATCGACGAGACGGGCAAAGAGATCTCCGGGCTGTTTTAGCTCCAACAGCATTGGGGAGCTAAAACAGGCAAGAGGCCAGAGGCGAGGGGCCAATGGCGAAGGGCCTGTCTCCTGCCACCTGCCACCTTTTTTCACTTCTTCCCTCTTCAACTTTATTCAGACTTATTCGTTATTCCGGGTTTGTTGTTTGTTGCCAGGGGAGCTAAGGCGGGTAAAGAGGGCGAGCAGGATTGGGTCCGGTATGGCTTCGGCGCGGGTGTTGGAGGGAATGCCCAGCTGTTCCAGCATGGTGTCAAGGATGGACTGGGGAAAATGTTCCCGCAAGTTATTGCGCAGGGTGCGACGTGGGTGGAAAAAGCATTGTTTCAGGAAGCCGTGGAACGCTGCGGGTTCGATACCCGGTTGCCGCGGCGCCAGGGCGAAGACCCGTGAAAACACTTTGGGTGGGGGGTTGAAAGATCCCGGGCTGACGCGCATGACCGGGGTAAGGCTGAAAAAAGCGCGCAGGGCCGCGGGCAGGGGGCCTGATGCTTGCATAAGGCGACGGGCGAACTCGTCCTGGGTCATCATCACCCCGCCGCTCCAGGACTCGTGCTGAAACAACACCCATTCCAGCAAAGGCGTGGAGATCAGGTAAGGGATGTTTCCCACCAGAAAGATTTTTTCCCGGCCCGCCAGGTCCGCGGCCCGGCAGGCAAGAATGTCGGACGCGACCACGTGGGCCCGGTCCCCCAGCTCTTTCTGCAATGCCGCCGCCAGGCGGGGATCTTTTTCCACCACGGTCAGCGCCCGGCCGGGGAAGCGCTCCAGCAGGCGGCGGGTCAGAACACCGCGGCCCGGCCCGATTTCCAGGAGGGGTTCCCTCCCGGGTGGAACCAGTGCGACGATGCGGTCCCCGATGCCGGGGTTGATCAGGAAGTGCTGACCCAGGCGAGCGGATTTTTCCATGGTCGCAATCGGTGTTTCAGGGTTGAATCCGCGCCTTGGGCAGATCTACGTACTCACCCTCACACAAGTTGTCGTTAACCACCCGCGTCAGTCGCAGGCTGATGCGCTTCTGCTTAAAACCCCGTGTCGGTGGCATGCGCACCGAGAGGTAATTGTCCGTAACGGCCATGGAGAAATTGGGGGTTTCCTCGATCATCACGGCATCCAGTACCCGCCCCAACCGGGATTCACGGAAGGCAAAGCGCAGATTGCGGTTGATCTGTTTGAGTTCTCCCGCCCGGCTGCGAACCACGTGGGAAGGAGGGGGGTCTTGGCGGGCGGCGGCGGTTCCCGGCCGGGGCGAATAGGGAAAAACATGCAGGTAGTTCAGCGAAGAGTTGGAAATGAAATCAACCGTTTCCCGGTGTTCTTTTTCAGTTTCTTCAGGGAAACCGGTAATGAAGTCTGCGCCCAGGTTGGCGTCCGGGAAGAGGCGGTCGAACATGTCGAGGATGCGCCGGTAATCCGTTACTTTGGATCCCCGTTTCATGCGCTTCAATACGGAATTGCTGCCGCTCTGGAACGAGAAATGGAAACTGGGGCAGACTTTGCCCGTGGCTTTCAGGCCCTGGATGAAATCGTAGCGCAGGTAGCGGGGGTCCAGTGAGCTCAGGCGGATAAACTCCACCCCCGAAATTTCAGCCAGGCCTTGCACGGCTTCCAATAAACTGTGACGCGGAAAGAGGTCGAATCCGTATGAAGAGAGGTTGATGCCTGTCAAGACAAATTCACGGTATCCCAGGGAGGCTGCGTAGCGGGCGCGCCGCAGCACGGACTCCAAGGGCCGGCTGCGTGAAGGTCCCCTCAGGGTGGGGACGATGCAATAGGCACAGCGGAAATTGCAGCCGTCGTGAATCTTCAGAAACAGGCGGGAACGAAAAGCGGAGTGAAAAATGAGGTTGCTCTCCTGAGGAAAGCGGCGCCTGACCTCCGCGGCCATGTCGGCCTTTTCTTTGTTATCGAGAAAAATGTATCCCGGGAAAAGGCGCTTCAGATTGTCTCCTTCATGAGTTGCGCTGCAACCGGCGATGATCCAGGGAATGTGGGTGCGGCGAAACGCGCGGTTTACGGCGCGGAATACATCCCGTTCAGCCTTGGCCGTGACGCTGCAGGTATTGAGTATACCGAAATCCGCTTCCGCCTGGTGGTGGGTGTAAGCGTACCCCGCCTTTTCCAGGTCAAGAATCCATTCCTGGACCTCTGCCTGGTTGGCGCGGCAACCGAAACACTCCACGCAGAATTTCACGATTCCCGCAGATCCTCTACTTTTTTCTGCAGACGGCGGTTCTTGGTTTCCACTCCGAGGCGCTGTTCTTCACGGAAAGTGTCCAGTTTCTCGCCGAGTTCCGGGCGTGCCAGGGCCAGGATCTGCAGGGCGAAAAGTGCGGCGTTGACGGCGCCGGATTTGCCGATTCCGAAAACGGCGGTGGGGATCCCTCCCGGCATCTGTACCATGGCCAACAGGGAATCCAGGCCGTTCAAGGCGGATGGAATGGGAACCCCCAGGACGGGCAGCCGGGTGTGGGCGGAGATGACTCCGGGAAGATGCGCGGCGCCTCCGGCGGCCGCGATGATGACTTTTCCGTCCACTTTCTCGAAATCCCGGATCAATTGGATGGTGCGTTCCGGGGTGCGGTGGGCGGAACTGACTTCCACGATAAACGGCACACCGAAATCCCGCAACAGGCGGATTCCATCTTCCATCTGAGGCAGGTCGGAGTCACTGCCCATGATAATGGCGATGTCAACTTCTTTCATGATTGTTTTCTCCCGATGTCGCTGCGGAAAGAGATGTTGTCGTAGGTAATGAAGGGTATGGCGTCGTAGATTTTTTTCATGGTGTCTTTCAGGGTAACGGCCCGGGCGCACACGTTGAGAACCCTGCCTCCCGCGGAATAGACGGTCTCGTCCTCGAAGCGCGTTCCGGCATGGAAAATCTCCACACCCATCGATTTTGCCCGTTCCAGACCGGAGATCGGTTTGTCTTTCTCGTATCCCCCAGGGTAGCCCCTTGAAGTCAGTACCACGCAGGCGGACACTTCTTCCTCCCAGTCGATGTGGACATCAAACAGGCTGCCTTCCGCCGAGGCGGTCAGCAGGTCGACCAGGTCGCTCTTCATGCGCAGCAGCACGGCCTGGGTTTCCGGGTCGCCGAAACGCACGTTGAATTCCAACACCACGGGTCCGGTTATGGTGATCATCAGACCGGCGTACAGGACGCCGCGGAATTCACGGCCTTCAAACCGCAGACCCTCGATTGTGGGCATGATGATCGTGCGCAGAATCGAGTCCAGCAGTTCTCTGTCTATGTCCGGCGCCGGGCTGATGGCGCCCATGCCTCCGGTGTTGGGACCGGTGTCTGCCTCTCCGGCTTTTTTGTAGTCCATGGATGTGGCCAGGGGAATCACGCGTTTGCCGTCGGAAATCACCATAAAAGACATTTCCTGTCCGGGCAGAAAATCCTCGATGATAACCTGTTCACCGGCGCGACCGAATTTTTTTTCCTGCATGATGGACTGGATAGCGGCCAGGCCGTCTTCCACGTTGCGACAGATAAACACGCCTTTGCCTCCGGCCAAGCCGTCGGTTTTGACCACCGTGGGGAATGTCGCGGACTGGATGTGGTCGGCGGCCTCGTGGATATTGTTAAAAATAGAAAAATTCGCTGTGGGAATGTTGTGCTTGGCCATGAATTCCTTGGCGAAGGCCTTGGACGTTTCAATATAGGCGGCTTTCTGAGTGGGTCCGAAAACATTCAGGTTGCGGCGCTTGAATTCATCCACAATCCCCAGGGCCAGGGGCAGTTCCGGTCCCACCACCGTCAATTTAACATCTTCGGCCTGGGCGAAATCGGCGATCTCGATGGCGTTGGTCGGGTCCAGGGCCACATTGACAGCCAGTTGCGCGGTGCCGGCATTACCGGGAACCGCGAAAATCTTGGATACCTTGCGGGACTGCGACAACTTCCAAACCAGGGCGTGTTCACGGCCCCCGGAACCAACCACCATCACGTTCATGGATCACCTTCCAGAATAGATTGCCTGATACGGTTCCATTATACGTGATCCTCGGAAACCGGACAACCCGGCGGCCTTGACACGTCCCCCGGGGATCGACTATACATGGATCAGGAAGCAGCGGCTGTGGCCGCCTTCGGGAGGCAAGATGAGTCAGGATACTTTTTCGTGTTTCAGCCTGGATGACGCGTTGCCGCCGGAACCGCGGTTCCGG
>DSBM01000137.1 GCA_011049425.1 Candidatus Aminicenantes bacterium | reverse complement strand
GTTTTTGCCGGTAACGCTCCTGGGGGAGCACAACCGTGGAAACTACCGCTATAAGCTGCTGGACACGGAACGGTTAAAGAAGCGGCATTGCGCGGTGATCGAGGTGATGCCGCGGCTGGAAGGAGAAGGGCCCATGGCGCGGGGCAAGGTATGGGTGGACGTAGAAGACGGTTCGGCATTGAAAATCGTAATGGACCCCCGGGGAGTGGCGGGCAGCGCAGCCCTGGAGGCCGCCGCCCGTGAGATGTCGGCCAGACTGGACCTGAAAGCAATCCACTTATACCTGGAGGAGAGAAAGGGCCTGCGCTTTCCCTCCAGCGTGGAGTTTTCAGAAAGCTACGTGTTCGATAAAAAGGTCAGCAAACGCAGAGCCCCAATACCCCCCGGTGATGCCAACGCCATTGGCGGTGACCAATCGTTGATTCTTCCATACCTTGAATCCCGCCATCGCCGGGTAGAATTCTATCGATTAACTCAGTCCTATAAAAAGTACCGCTATTTTGAAGTCGACACCCGCGTGGAAACCGAACCGCTTCAATAGTGTTCCCTTGCATCCCACGAATGAATGCAATGCCGTTTGGCACGATTTCAAGGTGAGCCGGGGTAAGCGGCACGCATCAGGTCGGCCAGGTTTTTAAAGGGCCGGGGCGGTTTGAGGTGACGGGCCAGGTGGGCGTATATCTTGAGGCGGATCTCTTTGGCCATGCGCGTATCCAGGCGGTCGAAGCTGTGTCCGCCCGGGGCGTCCTGGAAGATCTTGTAATCGAACGCTTTGCCCGTGGCCTTCAGGGACTTGATCAGGTGCTCCACTTCCAGCACGTAGACGTCGTCGTCGTTGGTATTGGTATGCACCAGCAGGGGCGTACCCTTGAACTTGTGGGCGTTCCAGGCGGGTGAACGGCGGCGGTATTCCCGGATATCCTCACGGGCGGTTTTGCCGATGTGGTACTCGGCAGAGTAAAGCTCGCGATAGGCGTCGGTGGCGTAGCCCATGCGCGCGATCAGGTCGCTCACCGGCACGCCGGCAAATGCGACCTTGTAATCATCGGGATGGTCGAAGATGTTCATCAGGGTGATCAGGCCGCCGTGGCTCCAGCCGAAGATTCCAATCCGGTCCCTGTCGATGAAGTCGTAGTTTTCCAGCATGTATTCACGGGCGGCGTGGGTGTCTTCGGTTTCCAGGCCGCCGTAGTCGATACTCTCGTACATGCCGCGACCGTATCCGGTACTGCCGCGGTACTCCGGCGCCGCCACCACGTAGCCCTGGGCGATCAGTTCGCGCACGATGTGGGTGTAGTAGGTGCTGAAGTTGCTGTGCACCCCGCCGTGGGGAAACACCATGAGGGGGGATTTCTTTTTGTAATCGACGTTTCGGGGAATAAAAACGTAGGAATAGAATTTGACCGGGTTTTTGGCGCCCATTGCCTTGGGATTCTTCACCTTCCAGCGCGGCGGACCCACGTGACGCACCTTGTCCACAAAGGCGATGTCTCCCAGGCGGTGGAACCAGAGTACATCGTCAATGGATTTCTCCAGCACGTCCAGACGGTGGCGCAGGTCGTCAAAGCGTTTTTCCAGTTTTTTTGTGTATTCGTCCGGTCCGCTTACGCCAAAAGCTGCGGCGGGTATCAGTAGAACCGCCGTCAGGGCGGTGCATATCAACAATCTCGCGTTTTTTTTCATGGAACCTCTCCTGGCCTGGTTGTACCTCTATCGCAATAGCTTTTCAACCCGATGTCGAGTCACGAACCGTCTGGTTGTCTTTACCAACGGAAGGCTGCGGGACGCGTTCCAGGCGAATCCGGGGCGGCGTTTCCCGGCCCATGCCCAGCAACAGCCGCAGTTCCGCCTGCGAGGTGACGGCTTGTCCATCCACGGCAAGCACGCGGTCACCCGGGCGCAATCCCAGTTGATGCGGCAGGCTTTCCTCCCCCACCTTGTCCACCACGAACATATCTTCTTCCATGTGGCCGGAAACATCCAGCGCGGGGAAGATCTTTTCTTCCTCCGCCGGCAGGCCGAGCACGTAGTCGGCGATGCCGGCGCTGAACACGCCCACGGGGGGCATATTCTTGGCCATCATCTTGAGCATGGGGTGGGAATCGGCGTCTTCATCCTGCTTTTCCACCCGCACCGGCACAATGGTCAAGAGGCGGGCGCGGCGTTTGCCCAGGCGGTAACGGAACGGAATGCCCAGGCCGTAGGCCACGTGGGCGGAGCCGGCAATAATCACTCCCTTTTTTCCTTTGCCCGGCCTGGACGCCAGGATGTTGCGCATTGACGCGGCCATGACCGCATCCCAACAGGTCTGGGCGGCATAAATCCGCTCAAACCACGGGGGCAGGCGCAACGCGGCGGCGCCGAAGACCTGCTGGATGAAATAACGGTGTTCGGTATTTTTCCTCTCCACGTAGGCGAAGCGGCGGCGTTCCCCGGGGCCCAGGGCGTCCAGGCCGGCTCCGGCCACGCGGTGGACCAGGGCGCGGGGCGCGTTCAGGCCGATAACCGCCAGGCCGGTTTCACGGATCACCTGCATCACCGGCCGGGTGTAGCCGTAATGCATGGAGGTGCCGCCATACCAGTTAGTGGCACGCAGCAGGTCCGCTTCATTCCCCTCTTTGCGGCTCCAGGCCGCCAGGGCCGCATCGTCCTTTCCCTGCTGGAAGAACTCGAAGCCCACCACGGTTTGGGGGGACATTTTGCCGATTTCCCGGATCAGGTCTCTCTGGAACAGGTGGCAAGCCATGCTGTCGTGGTACTCTCCCACCATCACCACATCGGCGTTGGCGGCGCGGCGCGCGATCTTTGCGATGGTCACCTCTTTGCCCGTGCGCGTATCCAGGATCTGCCCGGCTTCGACCGTGCGCAATACCAGGTTCCGATCCTTCGGGCCCAGCGGCAATGTGTCGGTGTGTTCCGCCCTCAAGGCGGCGGGAATCATCAAGAGAATAATCATCGTTGCGACTACGGCGATCCTGGTCATTGGGCCTCCTGTTGATAAGCATTATACCCGGAGGAGAACGTCCTGCAAATCCGGAAAAATCCTGAATAATGAATAAAGAAGAATGAATAAAAGGCACGGGCCGGGCACAGAGGAGCACCCCTACACCCGCCTTCCTGCCTCCTGTCACCTCGATTTCACTTTCGACTTTTCACTTTTCACTCAGTTGCCCCTGGCCCTTCGCCCCTTGCCTCTAACCTCTCGCCCCTCCTCATTGACGCTTCAGGGCAAAAAGCATACAATGGATTTATGACGTTCAAAACAAAGAGCACCACGGTATTGTGCGTGCGACACAAAGACCGGGTGGTGATCGGCGCCGACGGGCAGGTAACCCTTGAAAACACGGTATTGAAACACGGCGCCCGCAAGGTGCGGCGCCTGTTTAACAACCAGGTCCTGGCCGGGTTCGCCGGATCCACTTCCGACGCGTTTTCCCTGTTCCAGCGCTTTGAGGGCAAACTGGAAGAATACAGCGGCAACCTGGCCCGGGCGGCTATCGAGTTGTCCAAGGAGTGGCGCACCGACAAGGTGCTGAGGCGCCTGGAAGCCCTGCTCGTAGTGGCCGACAAGAGCCACCTTTTCATCCTTTCGGGCTCCGGTGATGTGATCGAACCCGACGAGGACATCCTGGCAATCGGGTCCGGTGGACCCTACGCCCAGGCCGCGGCCCTGGCGCTGAAACGCCATTCCGGCCTGGACGCGCGGGAGATCGTGGAAAAAGCCCTGGAAATAGCCGCCGCCACCTGCATTTACACCAACAACGAATTCACCATTGAGGAGCTTGAATGAATACCCCTGCTTTACGGAAATCCCATCACCTGACTCCCCGCCAGATTGTGGCGGAGTTGGATCGCTATATCATCGGTCAGAAAGAAGCCAAACATGCCGTGGCCATCGCCCTGCGCAACCGCATCCGTCGTCAACAACTTCCCATGGAAATCCAGGAAGACATCATTCCCAAGAACATCCTCATGATCGGGCCCACCGGCGTTGGCAAGACCGAGATCGCGCGCCGCCTGGCACGCCTGGCGGGATCGCCTTTCATCAAGATTGAGGCCTCAAAATTCACCGAGGTCGGATACGTGGGCCGGGACGTGGAGTCCATCGTCCGCGACCTGGTGCGGATCGCCGTAGACATGGTCAAGGCCGAACAGATGGAAGTAAACCTGGAAAAAGCGCGTCGAAACGTGGAAGAGCGATTGCTGGACGTGCTGTTGCCCACCCCGAAAGCCAAGCGCGGGCCCGCGGCTGAAATGGACAGCGACCCGGGCGCGTCGCCGGAAACCCGGGAGAAACTGCGCAAACTGCTGCAAGAGGGCGCCCTGGATGATCGCATGGTGGAAGTCGAGGTCAAAGCCAGCCAGACCACGCCGTTCGAGATCTTTTCTTCTTCCGGAGTAGAGGAAATCGGGGTCACCATCGGTGAGATGATGCCCAACATGTTCGGCGGTCGCACCAAGCGCCGGCGCATGTCCGTGGAAGAAGCCCGCGAGTACCTCCTCCAGGATGAGCAGAATAAGCTTCTGGACATGGACCAGGTTGGCAAGGTCGCGGTGGAACGGGTGGAACAGACCGGAATCGTCTTTCTGGACGAGATCGACAAAATCTGCGGCCGCGAGAGCGGCGGCCAGGGCCCCAGTGTTTCGCGTGAGGGGGTTCAACGGGACTTGCTGCCCATTATCGAAGGCACCACGGTTCAGACAAAGTCCGGCATGGTCAAGACCGATTACATTCTGTTTATCGGAGCCGGGGCGTTTCACGTGGCCAAACCTTCCGACATGATTCCGGAGCTCCAGGGTCGCTTTCCCATCCGCGTGGAACTGGATTCGCTCAGCCGCGACGACTTCGTGCGCATCCTGACGGAACCCAAGAACGCCCTGGTCAAACAATACCGCGCCCTGCTGGGAACCGAGGGGCTGGATGTAAGCTTTACGGACGATTCGGTGACGGAAGTGGCTTCCATCGCGGAAACCATCAACAGCCGCGCCGAAAACATCGGCGCGCGTCGCCTGCATACCATCCTGGAGAAAGTCATGGAAGAGATCTCTTTCGAGGCTTCCGACCTGGATGGCGGACAGGTCCGCATCGACGCCGACTACGTGCGCCAACGCGTGGCGGACATTGCGGCCGACTCCGATTTGAGCCGCTACATTCTCTAAGATGAAACGCAGCCAATCCATACAAACACGACGGCACGCAGCCGTCTTGACGGCGGTCAGCCTGGCGGCCGCCCTGACGTTTTTATCGTGCGGACGCAAAGGCCCCCTGCGCCTGGAACCGCGTCCCGAACCAACAGCGATTTCCAGTCTCGAGGTCCGACAGTTGGGGCCCGCGGTGGAATTGTCATGGACATTTCCCGCTGTTCTGGGTGACGGAACCACCACCTTCGAGACCGACCAGGTCCGCTGGGTGCGCTGCTACCATTCGAACCGTGTCCTGAAAGGCGGGCAGTTCCAGCGCCGCGCCGAAGCCTTGCGCAAAATCTCCCTGGACGAGCTGGAACGTGAGGGATTCATTTACCGGCTGCGCTTTCCTTTATCGTCTGCTGAACTGGCCGGGAAACGACACTTCTTTTCCCTGATGTATTCTTATCAGCGCTACAAATCCCCCCTGTCCCCCGTCCAGGAGTTTGTTACCGGCCTGCCTGCTTCCTCGGTCCCCGGCCTGGCAATTTCCCAGGAGGAGAAAGCACTTCGCCTGGAATGGAAACGTCCCACGGAAAACCTGGCCGGCAAACCCCTTGCCGGCGTCTCTGGCTATATTCTCTACCGCCGCATCATTCCCGAGGGCGAGAGCGACTCAAAACCTCTATTCCAACCCATCACTTCCGAACCCATCCTGCAGGAACGATATGAAGACACGGATACGAGCCGCGAAGGCCGTTATGAATACCGGGTTTCCGCATTGCTCACTCCCGGAATCGAAAGCGCCCCCTCCGACACGGTAAGCATCACCATGAAGGATACCTATCCCCCTGATCCTCCAACAGGGGTGGTGGTATTCCGTGCCCGGGACCACCTTTTGATCAACTGGCGCGCGGTAGAGGACCGCGACCTTTCCCACTACCGCATTTATCGCCGCGTGGATGACGAAGAGGAATTCACCCTGCTCGCGGACCGTGTGACCACACCCCATTACGAAGACCGCTCCGTTGCGCTTACACACATGTACACGTATCAGGTCACAGCCGTGGATGCCAGGGGCAACGAAAGCCTTCCCTCTCAAGCGGTGGACGAGGCATTCTAGCGTGCAGTCCCCGACGCTGTCCCGGGTGGCGGTGATCCCCTGTACCGACTATTCCCCGGACCTTGTATCCAGGGCGGTGCACGAGGGGCTGAACGCCCTGGGCGGAATGGCACAATTTGCCGCTCCCGGCGAAAAAATCCTGCTCAAGCCCAACCTTCTGGCCGGGGATCCGCCTGAACGGGCGGTAACCGTTCATCCCGAGGTCTTTGGCGCCGTGGCGCGGGAGTTCCAGAACGCCGGAGCACAGGTCACTTACGGTGACTCCCCGGCCCGGGGACGCACGGAGCGCATCGCCCTGGTGGCGGGAATTTCCCCGGTTGCGGACGCCCTGGGCATTCCCCTGGCCGACTTTCGCCGCGGAGAAACCCGCTCCCTGAAAGGTCCCCTGTCCAGCCAAACAGTGCGCCTGGCCCACGGGGTGCTGGCCGCTGACGGCATGGTCGGGATATCAAAAATGAAAACCCACGGATTGACGGGTATTACGGGAGCGATCAAGAACCAGTTCGGAACCATCCCGGGACTTCAAAAAAGTGAATTACACCTGCGCTATCCCGATGTCTATCGATTTTCGGAACTTCTGGCCGCCGTTCTCCTTCTGGCCCCTCCCCGCCTGTATGTCATGGACGCCATTACGGCCATGGAAGGAAACGGTCCCAGGGGAGGCAATCCACGTCACATGGGCGTTTTGCTCTTCTCAAGCGATGCCGTTGCGCTGGACACGGTGTTCTGCCGGCTCATCCACTTGAACCCGGAGCATGTGCCATTCCTGGAAGCGGCCCACAAGGCCGGAATCGGCAACCTGCGCATGGATCGCATCCAGATATCGGGAAGTGATCCGGATTCACTCGCCTGCAAAGACTTCCAGGTGCCGCGGCGTCCTCCGCCGCGCTTTCTGACTTCCACCTACGTGCCTCGCTTTCTGCGTGAGTGGGTGACTCCCCGCCCGGTGATCGATGCTTCCCGCTGCCGCAACTGCGGAGCCTGCGTGGCCCAATGCCCCGTAACCCCCCGGGCATTGGACTGGCCGGGTGAAGACGGACCGGAAACATTGCCGGTCTTCCACTATGAACGTTGCATCCGCTGCTATTGCTGCCAGGAAATCTGCCCGGAAAAGGCCATCTACATTCACGTACCCCCAATGGCAAGGATCTTGTACAGAAAATAAAGTTGAAAAGTTTTCAACTTTTTTTGTTTTCCAATTCTTCCAGAAAGTCCACCGCCCTTCGCAGTTGGGGAATCACGATCGACCCGCCCACGATCAGGGCCACGGAGAACACTTCGAAGAGCGCCTTGATCTCTATCCCGGCCTGGCGGCACTGGATCAGGTGATAACGAACGCAATCATCACAACGCAACACCATGGACGCGGCCAGGCCGATCATCTCTTTCGTGGCATGATCCAGCAATCCCGGGGCATACACCCTCTCGTCCAGGGCAAAAAACCTCTTTATTTCAAGATTTCCCGATTCGAGGATGCGTTCATTCATCTGGCGGCGAAAACGGGTGAATTCACTGTAATCGGTCATTTGTGCCTCTTATTTGGGGAGTGTCTAAAAATATGAAAATAGCATTGTTCTGAGAAATTTTCCATTTGATGGGCCAATGCCCTGAATAAGGAAGAAGGGAACGCAATAAAAACCCTGCACTGGCCATTGCGGTACTTGCAGAAGGTAGAACGTAGAAAGTAGAAAAAAAAAGCATTGAGGCTGCTTTTGAGTGGCGGAACACAAGTTAGTCAGGGAAATTTCTTCGCGGTTTGTTTTCACTTTCAACTTTAGACTTTCGACTTTAGACTTTAGACTGCAAGCCTACTGTCACCTTATTTCTCTCCAACTCTCCAACTTTTCAACCCTGATTATCCAAGAATCCGTATTTACATGTTTACAAGCACCGTCCCCAGTTAAAACAGTTCAAGGCGCAGGTTTTTGAGGTGGCGGATGCGGTCGCGCAGCCTGGCGGCATTCACAAAGTCCAAAGCGTCCGCCATACGGCGCATCTCTTTTTCCAACTCCTCGATGCGCCGGTCCACATCCTCACCGGGCGCGATTTCCACTTCGGGTTCAGTTGCGGCTTTGTTCACCCACCATGAATCATCGTGAAAATCGTGCACCGCCTTGCGAATGCTTTGCGGAACCAGGCCGTGAAGTTGATTGTACTCTTGCTGGAAAGCGCGTCGACGACGTGTTTCCTCCTCCGCGCGGCGAATGGAGTCGGTTGATTCGCGCATGTACAAAAGCACCCGGCCGTCCACGTTGCGGGCGGCTCGCCCGAAGGTCTGAATCAGGGAGCGTTCGGAGCGCAGAAACCCCTCCCGGTCCGCGTCCAGCACGGCCACCAATGATACCTCCGGCAGATCCAGACCTTCCCGTAACAGGTTGATGCCCACCAGCACATCCACGCCTCCGCTGCGCAACTGCTGCAGGATGCGAATGCGATCCAGGGGCTTGATCTCTGAGTGCATGTAGGTTGCCCGAATCCCCTGCTCAGCCAGGTACGCGGTGAGTTTCTCAGCCATGCGCTTGGTCAGCGTAGTCACCAGCACCCGGTAGCCCCGCTCCACCTCTTGGCGGATTTCCTTTATCAGGTCCTGGATCGGCGCTTCCACGCGCCGCTCTTCCACCCGGGGATCCAGCAATCCCGTGGGACGGACCAGCAATTCAGTCACACCATCGCCGCCCGCCGCCGTTAACTCCTCGTTGGCGGGAGTGGCGGATACGTACAAGACCCGGTCCAACCGGGCATTGGTTTCTTCCAGGCGCAAGGGGCGGTTGTCCAAGGCGGAGGGCAGGCGGAAACCGAATTCAACCAGCTTTTCTTTGCGCGAGCGATCGCCGGCGTACATGCCGCGCAATTGCGGCAGGGTAATGTGGGATTCATCCATGATGGTCAGGAATGGCCGCGGAAAATAGTCCAGCAGCGTGAATGGTGGATCGCCCGGATTGCGTCCGGAGAGGTAGAGTGAATAGTTTTCAATCCCCGCGCAATGGCCGAATTGCGCCAACTGTTCCATATCAAAGCGGGTCCGTTCCCCTAGGCGTTCCGCCAAGTCCGGGCGATTCTGTTCCCGGAAATGGGCTTCTCGTTCCTCCAGTTCAGCCAAAACCATTTTAACCGTGTATTGGACGCGTTCTCCATGGTAGTGGAAATAGGAAACGGGAAAAATGCTGACTTCCTCCAACTCCGTGCGCGCTTCACCGGTTACTGGGTCAAAGACTTCGATGGCTGCCAATCTCTTTTGTAAAAATATGAACCGCAGGGGCTCTTCCTCGCTGGTGGGAAACACCTCGACCGCCGGCCCCCGCACTCGCAATCCCCCGGTATTGATCAACCCTTCGGTTCTGCGATAACCCAGCTTTACCAGCCCACTGATCAAGCCGTCCCGGGAAAGCGGAGATTTGCGATGAAAAGAGAGGCGCTGGCGAAAGAAATCATCCGGGGAACCGATGTTGTAGATGGCGGATACGGACGCCACCACCACGGTAGATGGCGATTCCAGCAGTCCGCGGACCGCATCCATGCGCATTCGTTCCAGGTCCGCGTTGATGGATACCTCCTTGGCAATGTAGAGGTTGCGTTGGGGCACAAAGGCTTCCGGCTGGTAATAATCGTAGTAACTGATAAAGTATCCCACCCGGTTTCGCGGAAAAAACCCGCGAAATTCCTGGTAAAGCTGCGCGGCCAGGGTTTTGTTCGGCGCCAGCACCAGGGTGGGAAGGCCCATCTCCCGGATCAGGCTGGCCATGGTAAAGGTTTTTCCCGACCCGGTCACGCCCAACAGGACATGGCGTTTGCAGCCCCGGTCAAATGCATCCGCAATGCCACGCACAGCCTCCTGCTGGGCCGGGGTGGCCGCAAAAGGGGAAACGAGTTCAAACACGCGGGCCGGGCTCCGGTTCTCTCTGGCGCCATTCCGCCACCAGGTGGGGAGGGCGGTTCCCGGCCAATGCGGCAACCACACTGTCTTCAACCATGCGGCCCATCTGCGTGCGCGTATGCACGGTGGCGCTGCCTGAGTGCGGCGCCAGCACAACATTGTCCAGGGTCTTCAACAAGGGATTGACGTGGGGTTCATGCTCATACACATCCAGCCCCGCGCCCCCGATGCCGCCCTCTTGCAGGCGCCGGGCCAGCGCCGCCTCATCCACCAATGGACCCCGCGCCACATTGATCAGCATGGCATCCGGTTTCATGCGCGCCAGAACCGACTGGTCGATCAGGTGGTGAACCTTGGAGGAATACGGCAGGTGCAGGCTGATGATGTCCGCGCTTTCCGCCAGTTCGGCAAATTGAACAAAGCGGTAGCCCCGCTCTTTTTCCAACTCCGGCTTGCGGCTGCGGGAGTGATAAATCACCCGCATTCCGAACGCTTGCGCCCGCTGCGCCACGGCGGTTCCGATCCGCCCCATGCCCACGATGCCCAGGATCGCCCCACTCAATTCCCGGCCCAGCATGAGATCAGACGCCCAGCCATCAAATCCGCCGGCGCGAACCAGGCGATCGCCCTCCACCACGCGCCTGGCCACGGCCAGCAGCAGGGCCATGGTCTGGTCCGCCGTAGCCGCGGTCAACACATCCGGAGTGTGGGTTACCCAGATGCCTTTTTCAATTGCCGCCTCCACATCGATATTGTTGTATCCCACGGCGTAGTTGGCGATGATTTCCAGGTTCGGCGCGGACTTGATCACCTCCAGGGTGATCGGCTCGGAAAGGAAGCTGATCAGCCCCCTGGCCTCGTGGTGGACGGGAAGCACCTGGGTCAAGTTTCGTTCTCCGCCTTCCACCAAGATCAGGTTCCAGCGGGATTCCAGGTCACGTTGCACGGCGGGCAGCAGATGGTGGGTCAGAACCACTACGGGTTTATGCGTCATTTTTTCTCCCGGACCCGGTAATGCCGGGCAAACGACCCTGCGTCAGGGCCAGCAGCCCGCGGCGGAATTCCCGTTGCAGGGCATCGTAATCCCCAAAGGGCTGAATCCCGGTCTCCGTGACGCTGTCGCTCAACACCACCAGGGCCGTGATGTCGCGTTTCAGCCGGGCCCGCAGGGGAAACAACTCCATTTCCACGATTTCAGCGCCCCGGGTGCGCTGGCGTCTCAGCCAGGTCGGGGTTTCCCGCTGCACCATGTCCACGCTGACCCCGGCCACGGGCTCCAGGCCCTTAATGAGGGGCGCCCCCATATCCAGCGCCGGCCGGCGCGAAAAGCCCCTGAGGGAACCGCTGCCCATGATGCGGGTCACCTGCACCAGACGGGTGTTGTCAAGTTTCGGGGCCAGTGATCCCGCGGTTCCCAGCAGCGATATTTTTTCCGGATAAGGTTCCGCCAGGAAGGCCAGATGGGTAAACAGAGCCGGATATCCCAGGAACCCCGTGATCACGGTGATTGATTCCAGGTGCAGCCACTCTCCCCCCAGTCGCCGTCTGCGGTCGACAGCATGGCGACGAAAAAACGCCAACAGTTTCTGATCGTGGAAATAGGGAACCAGTATCAGGTGTTCGCCCAGCGGGAATAGTGATGACTGAAACAGGAAACGGCGTGAAGTCGGTTGCATGAGAAAAGAATGGGCGATAGAGGATTTGAACCTCTGACTTCTACCGTGTGAAGGTAGCACTCTAGCCGCTGAGTTAATCGCCCAGTCGCAAGGGATTATACCCGTCCCAGAGGCGAAAATCAAGTAGGAAAGGTAACAGGAGGCAGGAAGACAGGTGACAAGGGCGGCCCCTCGGAGGCTGTCTCAAAAACAACCACTAAAGTTTCAAAAAATATGTTTGTTAGGTTTTTTAATAATGATCCCCTGTAAGATAAAACCATTTTTTTAAAGATGTGAAAGGTTTC
>DSBM01000136.1 GCA_011049425.1 Candidatus Aminicenantes bacterium | reverse complement strand
ATCAAAACACCGGCCACATACCTGGGATTCATATGGCGGGATGAAAACCCCTCAGGGGCGGCTTCTATTGAGTGGGATCACAGCTGGGTGGAATCCGGGGCCTGTCCCGATTCTCCCTGCGCGCAGCGTTATAACGACAGGATCGGGGATGATGCGATCAGGCAGCGGATTCCGGATGATCATGAGGATGGTTGACATTCATCCCGCTGAAGCGGGATTCGGTCTGTAACGCTTGCAGTATTTGTGTGAATGCCGTATTCGATGTGATTGCCGGGAGTCTTTGACATCCCCCTGCCGCGGCATGCGCCGGAGAAATTACATCCCCCTACCTCGGCATGCGCCGAGGATCCCCCTTGAAAGGGGGAATACAACCTCGGCTGTCGCCGGGGATCCATCCCGCCGATGCGGGACAGACTCTTGAAAGGGGGAGAGGGGCAAATCTCCCTTTGAAGGGAGATTCCGCCTGCGGCGGATAGAGGGATGTTTCACGTTCCGACGCAGAGCGTAGGTAAGAGTTTTATTTGTGACCACCGTTTTCCCTTGACCTTCTTTATTTTACCGATTTATCATTGGATCTTCAAAATAATGAACGGCTTGTTTTTTGTGCTTTTTCGAGGATGCAGCTTGACAATTTACGGATAGCTTGTTAAATTGATTTCATTCAGCATTTTATTCGTAGCATCTCTTTGGACCGAAATCGAAGTTGAACTTCGGGTGTGACGTGAAAAACGACAACCTGTTCAACCCCTGTTCATCGACCCTAAACGAATGTATCTCAAATAAAGGCGTTTGGCATTGATGTTTATGGACTCGACTGATATTCAACTAAACGAAGGCGTTATTATTTCAGGGCCACTCTTCAATGAACCCATGCGGGTTGAAACAGTCCGGCCGGCTGGTGAGGGGAGATGGTCCCTCGGTCTTGTCGGAATCCAAACAGAAGTGTTCAGAAAAGTCACATTGACCCGACAGGATATCGGCAAGCTCACTCTATTAGACACAAAACTGACCTTCCAGGGTGAAGGCCAGTTGCTTCGCTTGGGGCTTCAGGCATACGCATTGGGGATCGCATGGGAGTTTGATCCGTATTTCGGTCTATCCATATCGCGTGTCGATCCACTGCCTCATCAACTGGAAGCTGTTTATGATTATCTGCTGAAATTGGCACGTGTTCGATTTCTGCTTGCAGATGATGCCGGTGCCGGTAAAACCATCATGGCCGGTCTTCTCATCCGTGAACTTAAACTTCGCGGGTTGGCTGAACGTATCCTCGTTGTTTGCCCTGCGAATTTATCATTTCAATGGCAACGTGAACTTAAAGAGAAATTCGACGAAAAATTTCTGGTATTAAAAGGCGGGGACCTGCGTGACCAGTTCGGCGTAAACCAATGGCTCGAACAGAAGAAGGTGATCACCTCTTTAGACCTCGCCAAACGCACAGAAATCTTACCGGGATTAAAACAAGTCCACTGGGATCTCATCATCGTCGACGAAGCACATCGCATGTCATGGTCGCCCCCTTCCCGGAAAACATCACGGTATGCTCTGGGTGAACTCCTTCGTGATAGCTCGGACCATTATCTTTTATTGACGGCGACACCGCATAAAGGTGACCCTGCGAATTTCTCCCTTTTTCTCCAACTCCTTGATCCGGATACTTATGCAGATGTTCGTTCCATCCATGAAGCGATGGAACGAAAGCGCGCACCGTTTTATCTTCGCCGTACCAAGGAAGCCATGGTTTACTTTCCCGAACAACAAACAGATGGGACCTGGGCGGCCAAAAAAATATTCACCAGGCGGATCCCCCACACAGTCGATTTTCAGATCGACGGGCCGGAATTCGATCTCTATCGCGATGTAACCCGTTTTGTCAAACGGCAGAGCGCGAAAGCCGCCGCTCAGGAAGACAATCCCCGTGCCCGTGCCGTCGGATTCCTGATGTCTCTCTATCAACGCAGACTGGCTTCAAGTACTTACGCCATGCGTCACAGTCTTGAGAAACGTGCACGCAGGCTGGAAGATGGGTTGAAAAAGGCGCATACATTGGTCGAGATGGCTCCGCCGGATCTGCCCGACCCCGAAGAGATTGAAGAAATGGAGGAGACCGAACGTGAACGTTTGGAGAGTATTCTCGAAGCCATCACACTCACCGGAAATGCCGAACAAATCCATGCTGAGATCGAGGAACTTCGCGGTTTTGCCGAACAGGCCAGGATGGTTGAGGAGACTGGTGCGGAAGCCAAACTATCCAAACTCAAAGATCTGCTTCACCGAGAGGGTTTCTTCAATCACCCTGAACAACGGCTTCTTCTCTTTACGGAATTCAAAGACACCCTTGACTACCTGGTTGAGAAGCTGAAAGATTGGGGTTTCAGAGTCGGTTGCATTCATGGGGGCATGAAGCCGGGTACCCGTGATGAATCGGGGACGCGTCTTCACTCAGAGCAACAGTTTCGCGAAGGAGCAATTCAGATACTCGTCGCGACAGAGGCGGCCGGAGAAGGCATCAACCTACAAGTGTGTAATATCCTGTTTAATTACGATATTCCCTGGAACCCGAATCGTCTTGAGCAGCGCATGGGGCGCATCCATCGTTACGGTCAGAAAAAAGATTGTCTCATATTCAATCTTGTGGCGACGAATACGATCGAGGGTCGGGTGCTTCAGCGTCTTCTGGATAAGCTTCAGGAAATCCGAGACGCACTCGATAATGATACTGTTTTCAATGTCGTTGGTGAAATTTTGCCCGTGGCGCATATGGAGCGTATTCTTCGGGATTATTATGCCGGAAAACTGGGTGAAGCCGATCTTGAAGAAAGGTTGCTCGAAAACGTGGATGAGGGCCGTTTCCGTAACATCTGTGAGAATGCCCTCGAAGGCCTGGCATCCAAGAAACTCAATCTAAAGATGCTCGTCGAACGACGGGCAAGGGCGCAGGAATGTCGTGTCGTGCCGGAAACCATCGCCCGCTTTATTCGCGAGGCCGCCGAATACGTCCCGCTCAAACTCAAGGTCATCGAGCACATGCCCCATACTTTCGAGCCTGCTCGTACGCCCTCTGTGCTTCAGCGGTACGAACGTGACCCTGACTGGAAGTTTACGGGTATGGCCGTAAAGTACCCGCGTTGTTCGACCGACCGAGAAGTGGCCGAAGAATACAATCTCGAATGGGTTACACCCGGCCATCCTCTTTTCGAGGCCATCCGGAGGAATGCCTTTGAAAAGGCCTCTAAATCGTTCGGAAAAGGTGCATGTTTCTATTCCCTGCAGCACGATACACCGGCGCGTGTTGATTTCTTTCGTGCACGTGTCGTAGACGGCCTCGGAAACATCGTCCATGAACGTCTATTCGCGGTGGAATTAACCGATAACAACGAGCCGAGGATTCGTGAACCCTATATACTCGGCAATTATATACCTGCGGTGGCTCCAGAACAGAGTCCGGCCATAGCCGAGGAGCCCGAGCCTTCGGCCTGGCTTTATCAGAATGCCCTCCAGTCATTTCTCGATGAAACGCAGGAAGAACGTTTGGCCGAAGTGGAACGTATTGTCGAACATGTGGAACTCTCCTTGACAGAATTGTTACAGCGTGCGGATGAAGAGATTGGCAAGGCCAATGAAGACAAGGAAAAAGGGATTCCTGGTGCGGACGGCCGTTTGGCTCAGGCAGAAAACCGGCACGCGGAACTCCTCGCCAGGCGTGAACGGCGCAGGCAGGAACTCGAACGCCAGAAATCGCTTTCTCTCCAGGCCGTGGAACGGATCACGAGTGTTCTCGTCCTTCCTCATCCTGAACGCGAGTCCCCGGATGTACGCCGCATACGACCGAATCTGGAGACGGAAGCCGTCGCAATGCGCGTGGTTATCGAGTATGAACAGGCTCAGGGCCGCAGGGTTTACGATGTCCACGAGAAGAATCTGGGCTATGACATCACGAGTCTGGATTTGGGTTCGGGCGAACTGCGTCTCATCGAGATTAAAGGATTGGCCGCGGCCACAGGTACGATACTGCTGACGCCCAACGAGCGGCGTGTGGCCGAAGACCGGCGCGATTGCTACTGGCTTTACGTGGTCACCAACTGCGCTGAACAACCCACACTCCAGGAACCGGTCAAAGACCCGGCCCGCTTTCCGTGGCATGAGGTCACCAAGGTGGCACATTACTGGCTGGATGTTGACGCCATGACGAAGCCGATGACGGTCAGAGAAGATCGTGCGTCATACAAAGGTGAGAAGCCATGATGACCCTGCGGCTTTTTTCAGGTCGTTTCGAATCCGTGCCGGCCGCCACATCCTGGTATCTGGCAGATCTCGGAGAAGCGCGTGGTAAACAGGACTTGTACATCCGTCAATCGCCTCAGCGTCTCCGGTTTTTGCGGGAGCATGCCCTGATTGAAAGCGCCGTATCATCCAACCGTATCGAAGGCGTTGAAGCGGATCAGTCCCGAATCGCCACCCTCGTCTTCGGCGAGCCGCTTCTGCGGGACCGTGATGAAGAGGAAATCCAGGGATACAGGCAGGCGCTGAACTGGATTCATGAGAATGGAAAGAAAATCCCTGTATCAGAAGCAACCGTTATGCGACTACATCGCCTGACACGCGGAGAGATCTGGGATGCCGGAAAATACAAGGATAAAGACGGTGACATCATCGAAAAATTGCCGGACGGCCGGTCGCGGATCCGCTTCAAGACAGTTCAGGCGAAGGATACACCGGGATGCATGAAAGATCTCTTCGCACTGTATGAAGAAGCGATCAAGACGCACAATGTTCCGCCGCTGCTTCTTCTGGCAGCCTTCAATCTGGATTTTCTCTGCATCCATCCGTTTCGTGACGGCAACGGGCGTGTTTCGAGGCTGCTTCTGCTTTTGCAGAGTTATCACCTCGGTTTCGAGGTAGGCCGGTACATCAGCCTGGAGCGCCTCATCGAGCAAAACAAGGAACGCTATTACGAAACCCTGGAGCAAAGCTCCCTGGCCTGGCATGAAGGCCGACACGATCCATGGCCGTATATCAATTACATTTTGTCGATTTTGAAAACGGCCTGCAAGGAATTTGAGGAGCGTTTGGGCCGGATTAAATCTCCCCGGGGAGCCAAAACAGATCTGGTCGAAAAGACCATCAGGAATTTTTCGGCTGAATTTTCGCTGAGCGATCTGCAGAGAGCCTGTCCGGGTGTCAGCCGCGATCTGGTTCGCAGGGTTCTTCGGGACTTAAAGGCCAAAGGAGAGGTTGCATGTTTGGGGCGGGGGCCCGGGGCTCTGTGGCGAAGACTGGAAAGGGGTAATACCCTTGAAAGAGGGCAGGAAAGAGGGTAAACTGAAAATCGGGATGAGAGGATAAGGACGTAACAGTATGGCAATCCCCAAAGACTGCAAACGCCTGGCGGAGGTGGATTTTGCACTATCTGCCGTCAACGACGCCTGCGTTATGGAGAACAACCGAAAAACCCGGGTGGACAGCGGTCACCTTTCGCTCCTGCATTCTTGGTGGGCGCGGCGTCCGCTAGCTTCCTGTCGGTCCTTGCTCCTAACGCTGCTTCTCCCTGACCCGTGCGACCCGCTCTGCCCGGGGGAGTTCAAGACAGCGGCGCGCAAAGCGCTACAGCAGTACAAGAAGATCGGGCCGAAGGATTCCGACCTGCAGAAAACACTTCTGGCCTTCGTGGCCGACATCGCCAACTGGGACATCGTGCGCGTGGCGGGTTACGTCTCCGCGACTCGTGAACTTGTGAAGGCCGCGCACGGTTCGGTTCCGCACGTACTGGACCCGTTCTCCGGCGGCGGCTCCATTCCGCTGGAAGCACAGCGCCTCGGTTGCGAGGTGACCGCCTCGGACGTGAACCCGGTCGCGTGGCTCCTCCTCAAGGTCGCGCTCGAATGGTGCGGCCGCAAGGGGCCGGAACTCGCCGACCTGTTCGAGGAATGGGCAGAATGGACGCTTAGGGAAGCCGAGAAGCGCCTTGTCGAATACTACCCGGCCGACGCGCAAAGGCGGAAGCCGCTCGCCTATCTCTGGGCGCGAACCGTGCAGTGCGAGGCCGCCGGGTGCGGGGCGCGGATTCCGCTCGTCCGAAATCTGGTGCTCTCTAAATCAAAAGGCCGGAAGAAGGCCCTTCGTATCGTTTATCCAGAGGGTTCTCTTGAGCCACGAATCGAGGTCTTCACCCCATCAAGCGACAAGGAAGTCGCGCGCGGGACGGTCGCAGGGAACAACGCCACTTGTCCGAAATGCCACGTGGTCACGCCCCGCGAACGCGTTCAGGCGCAATTGCGCGACAAGCGTGGCGGTGCGGATGACGCGATTCTACTGACGGTGGTTCGGGGAAATACAAGTAGACGTGGGAAGGATTACGAGGCACCGAATCGCCAGGACATGGAGGCCTTCTCCAAGGCGGCCACAAAGTCCAAGTCCATCAAGATCGAAATGCCACCGGCTCCGCCGGAGGGCGACACGGGTTTCCGCCCGCGTCCATACGGCATCACTAACTGGGCTGACGTCCTCGCCCCGCGTCAGCGATTCTCGCGCTGGGTGCTGCACGAGGTCATCGAGGACGCGCTCAATGAAGCGGCCAAGAAGGCCAAGGACAAAGACCTTCTCGACGCCCTTGCCGCTTGCCTCTACGCGGCCTACTCGGACAACGGCCAGTACCACACCTCGCTCTGCGTCTGGCTCTCGGAAGGTGTAACGTCCATCTTCATACAGGGTTCCGGAGTTCCGATGCGTGCTGACTTCGTGGAAGGCAACCCCTTGAGCCCTAACTGCGAAGGTTTGGGATATTCCATCCGCAGCGTACAGAGCGCTCTTCGGAATCTATCCACAGTACGCTACCAGCCCTCGTCACCGCTCTTGGCGAACGTGCTGGACGCGGTTCTGCCGGAGGAATCGGTGGACGTGGTCTTCACCGACCCGCCCTACGCGAACCAGATTCCCTACGCGCATCTTTCCGATTTCTTCTATGGCTGGCTCCGTCTCGGACTTCGAAACCGCCTGCCGCAGGCGTTCACGGCCCCGGAGACCGAGAAGGCCCGTGAACTCACCGAGAACCGCGCCGTCAAGAATGGTGGTGTTCATGACCGCCAGTGGTACGAGAGCCGCATGTATGAGGCCTTTGCCCAGATGAAGCGGGTCATACGCGAGGACGGCGTGGCCTCCGTGGTCTTTGCCCACAAGGACACCGACCGCTGGGAGGCGCTCGTCTCGGCGCTGGTGCAAGCAGGCTGGCGCACCACCGGCTCGTGGCCCATCGCCACCGAACGCAGACAGCGCATGCGCGGCCAGGGCTACGCGGCGCTTGAAACCAGCGTCCACCTTATTTGCCGCCCTCGCCCGGACAATGCGCCGGTCGGCGACTGGAATGAAGTATTGCATGGAAGCAGAGAGAAGAAGCTGGAGGGCTTGGCTGAGCTTGTGGGCGACTGGATGGAGCGGCTCCAGGGCGAGGGCATTCGCGGCGCGGATCTGGTCTTTGCCTGTATCGGCCCGGCGCTGGAGATTTTCAGCCGGTATTCCAAAGTGGAGATGACTGATGAGAGGGAAGTAAAACTGGCCGCCTATTTGGAGAAAGTCTGGGAAGTCGTCGGTCGAACGGCCCTCGAACAGATTCTCGGCACGGCGGAGGCCCGTGCACGGAACGGCATGGCAGGCGTGCTGGAAGAAGACGCGCGCCTGACCGCACTCTTCCTCTGGACGCTCCAGGACACAAACGGGAGTGGCAATGGGAAAAAGGGGAGAGCGACAACCGAAGAATCCATTGTTGAAAATTCTGAAGCCGTGGTCGATGATGACGATGAAGCCCCAAAATCCAAACCCAAGGGTTACAGCCTGGTTTTCGATGTCGTCCGGCGTTTCGCACAACCGCTCGGCATCGAACTTCCCAAGTGGGAAGGCCGCATTATCGAGACACAAAAAGGAGTGGTCCGGCTTTTGGCTGTTTCAGAACGGGCCCGGCAGATTTTCGGATCCGTAAGCATCGAATCCGCCATCGAAGAACTCTTTTCAACCCAAAACGATCAATTGATCCTTCCCGGTTTCGAAGAGCTGGCCGTAAGAAAAAAAACAGCTCCAAGAGGACGTGGTCGAAAAATCAGAATCGACGATCCGGGCGAAATGGATGCAACGGCCACCACCCTCGACCGGGTTCATGCGGCGATGCTGCTTCAGTCCGGTGGGCAGGCGAATGCATTGAGGCAACTCATCAAGGCCGAACAGGAGCGCGGCCCGGATTTCCTGCGACTGGCCAACGCCCTTTCCGCGCTCTACCCCTCCGGAAGTGAAGAAAAACGTTTACTGGATGCCATGCTGCTGGCGGTCAGGAGGTGATTGTATGCTCTATTATGCCTATGGATCTAATATGGATTGGAATCAAATGAGACGCCGATGCCCTTCAGCGCGTTTTGTTGGTATTGCCCTGCTGCAAGATCACAAGCTTGAATTCACGCGGAAATCGCAACAACGAGGCTGTGGGGTGGCTGATGTTGTACCCATAACAGGGCAAAATGTGTGGGGTGTGGTATATGAAATATCCGATCTCGATGTCGGAAAACTCGATGCGTCTGAAGGTTACAGGCCGGGATCCAATAAGAACTCATACTGGCGGCACGAAAGAATGGTGTCACTGGATGGCGATCCCAAAAGACCTCTAACGGTCCAACTCTATATTGCTGAAAGAGAAGATGCACCGCCAAAACCGAATAACAAATACAAAGATCAGATCCTCTCCGGAGCGAAGCACTGGCACCTTCCTGCCAAGTACATTCAAGAACTGATGCAAATCGAGGTCGATACGTGAGTGGTAACGAGCTTTCGGTTTGGCAACTATCCGGTGGCCCTTCAAATCGGCCGTATGCGGACATATTCCTCAAATATTCTATCGGGCTCATCGGACCGGGCGATACCGGGCCATGGAATCCGCAACGCACGGATGATGAACTTGAAGGCGGTTTTGTCCGTCGTTTTGCCAGCGAGATTAAAATCGGAGACGTGGTTTTGATGCGAACAGGCATCTCCGGGATCATCGCCGTGGGTATTGTGGCAAGCGAATATATGTACCTGAACCAGTTCGATGATGTGAATGGATGGGATCTCCAACATGCAAGACGTATACGCTGGTCCAGATTACCACAGGAATATACTTTTGAGACTCAAGTATTCGGAGCCAATCCGACACGCTGTTCTCGGGCCTGGAACGAAGAAGTGAAGGATTATGCAGAACGATTCAAAAACTCACCCCCCACGCACTGGCAGGAAGCTCCCCTGCCGGAGCTTCCTGAAGAAGAGCCCGCCTTGGACAGGATTCCTGCGACATTGGAAGGCATCGTGGCCCAGGCCCAAGACCTGGCCGGCCTCTACTGGGACCGGCAGAATTTCGGCGACCACCCCACAGAGGACGAGCTTGTGGCGCACTTTGTGGTACCCTTCCTGCGGGCGCTCGGCTGGCCGCCGGAACGAATCGCCGTCAAGTGGCGATACATCGATGTGGCCGTTTTTAAGGCTCTGCCGCGAACGCCGGAAAACTGTCAGTTCATCATCGAGGCCAAGCGGCTCGGCGCGGGCGTGGAGGGCGCGCTGGAGCAGGCCAAGGGGTACGTGGATACCCTCGGCGTGTCGTGTGATGTTATTGTGACCGACGGCATCCGATATCGTATATATGCTGGTGATCGTGTCTTTGAACCGGTGGCTTATGCAAACCTGACTCGATTAAAACAATCCGCAGCCAATTTATTCAACCTGATGAAAAGGATATAAGGAGTCCGTCGATGGATGCATGGTATAAAAATGCCACACCGCGTAAAGAGGTCCGCGAGGGCCGCTCGTTCAACCCGGACGAGTTCGCTATTCATCTGGAGCAGGTCATCGCAAGGACCGCGCCCGAGGACTACCGTGAGCCGAAGCAGTTCTTCGCGCGGACATGCTTCACGCGGGCGTTGCGTGAACATGCAGGGATGGTTCTGCGGCGGCTTTCCGGCCAGACGGCGAACACCGCGCCGGTGATGACACTCATCACGCAGTTTGGAGGCGGCAAAACCCACACCTTGACGGCACTCTATCACCTGGCCACCTGCGGCGACAAGGCGGCCGAATACAGCGGCATACCGGAGTTGCTCAAGGCGGCTGGGCTTTCGACCGTGCCCAAGGCCCGCGTGGCGGTCTTCGTCGGCAACGCCTGGGACCCGCAGGATGGTCGCGAGACGCCCTGGATCGATGTGGCCCGGCAACTGGCCGGAGACGCAGGGGTGCGTGAACTGGGCGCGGCTGCCAAGACCACGCCGCCTGGGACGGAGTCTCTCGTGAGGATTTTTAAGGCGGCGGATGCTCCAGTGCTTCTGTTATTCGACGAGGTGCTGAACTTCCTGAATCGTCATCGCGGAATGGCCGATCAGTTCCACGCCTTCATCCAGAACCTGACCGTGGCCACTACGGGTGTAACGCACGGGGCCGCCGTGATCAGCCTGCCCCGCAGTCAGGTCGAGATGACCGAATGGGATATGCAGTGGCAGGACAAGATTACCAAGGTCGTCCGCCGTGTCGCCAAAGATCTGATTGCAAACGACGAGACGGAGATCAGCGAAGTCGTGCGGCGTCGGCTCTTCGAGGACATCGGCAGCGATCGCATCCGCAAGAATGTCGCCAGGGCTTATGCCGACTGGTGCTTCGAACGGCGGGCGCAACTGCCTCTGGAATGGACGGCAGTAGACAGCGCCGTAACCGAAGCCAAGGCACGAGAATATCTATGCGAACGTTTCGAGGTCTGCTATCCCTTTCACCCGGCGACGTTGTCGGTTTTCCAGAGGAAGTGGCAGGCGCTTTCGCAATACCAGCAGACGCGCGGGACGTTGGCGATGCTTGCCCAGTGGATTTCCTGGGCGTACCGAACTGGGTTTACCGAGGCCCGACGGGAGCCGCTTATCACGCTCGGCTCCGCGCCCCTGGAACTGCCGGAATTCCGGAGCATTGTGCTGGGACAGCTTGGAGAGTCCCGGCTTGTGGCCGCCATCGACTCCGACATCTCCGGCGCACAGTCACACGCCCGGGCGCTCGACGCGGACACCAAGGGATCCTTGCGGAACATCCACCGCCGCGTGGGTACGACGATTCTCTTCGAATCCTCAGGCGGGCAGGTGGACAAGGTTGCACATCTGCCGGAGCTGCGGTTCGCATTGGGCGAGCCGGAGGTGGACACGACTTCGGTAGATAACGCCGCGTTCACACTGGAGGACAAGTCGTACTTCATTCGGCGCGTGGGTTCGGACGGTTTCAAGATAAGCCACCAACCGACCATGAAGAAGGTCGTAAGCGATCGCCGGGCGTCCCTGGATGAAGAGTCCGAGATCAAACCTGCCATGCGGATGCTCATCCAGAAGGAGTTCGACAGGGGGGCGAGCATACCGGTCGTGCGTTTCCCTGAGGATGGGACCGCCGTGCAGGATACGCCGAGACTCACGCTGGTGGTGATCGAGCCGGAGTCTGAGTGGACGGGTGCCGGCCCGCTTCGCCAGCAGATGTCGGAATGGACCAAGCAGCGCGGCAAGTCGCCCAGGCTGTATCCCGGCTCGCTTATGTGGTGCCTCAAGAGGCCCGGCCGTGACTTCCGGGACAGGGTCGAATTATGGCTGGCGTGGAAACGTGTCGAGAAAGAGTTGACCGAAGGTACCCTCGGAGGAGACTTTGACCGTGGAGATCGGGCTGAATATCGGTCGAAAGTTACGGATGCCGAGGAGGCCGCCAAAGACGAAGTCTGGGGAGGATATCGCTATGTGGCGATAGCAGACAACAAAGAGCAGGATGGTCTGAAAGTCATCGACCTGGGTGCCGGGCATTCGAGCGGTAATGAAACACTTTGTGGGCGAATCATCACTGCGTTGAAGTCACAGGCTCTCCTGAATGAGTCCGTCGGGGCAGGGTATATCGAACGGAACTGGCCGCCGGCGCTCAAGGAAACCGGTGCCTGGCCGCTGGCCAGCCTGCGGCAGAGTTTCCTGAACGGCTCTCTTACGCGTCTCATCGACCCGGACATGATCTTACGTGGCAAGATTCTTGAATTCGTGAGCAGGGGTGATTTCGGGCTTGCCTACGGCCAAAAAGCGGATGGCGGCTATGAGCGGATTTTGTTTGAGGAATCCATCGACCCGGCTGATATTACCTTTGAGTCGAGTGTGTACCTGCTCCTGAGAAAAACAGTCATGACCTTGAAAAGCGAATCGTCAACTTTGCAGGGAGGAGGGGTATCTGGTCCGGTTGATGATGTAGGTCTGACACCACAATCTGTGCCGAAACTGGATCATGATCGGGATTCCGAACTGAAAATCGAGGCAGAATCGAAGACCGGTTCTGTACCGAGAATCTTTAGAATCAGCGGTGATGTGCCACCGGAAATCTTTAATCGGCTTGGCACAAAGATTATCCCTAAATTGAGAAGCGGTTCGAATCTCAGGATCGGCATTGATTTTGAAGTCACCATCGAGAGTCAGACTGGAAAAAATTTTTACACGGAAATCGAGCAGATTATTCAAGATCTCGGTTTGTCAAATGTTCTGAATATCAGTGAACCGAATTCATAAAATCATTATAAATCTGCACTGCTGTCCAAAATAAACCGTAATACCATGCTTTAAAGGTTCGAAAAAAAATATTAACTCCAGTATTTATGGATAAGAATTCTCATATGATGCGTATTCCGGTGAAAGTTGCCACCCATTCCGGATGAAAGTTTACCACCTTGTTTCCTCCGACATATCGGTACAATTTACAAACATCAGGTGGCAGTTT
>DSBM01000135.1 GCA_011049425.1 Candidatus Aminicenantes bacterium | reverse complement strand
GCATGAGAGTACCCTTTCGGGCACAAATCACCGCTCACCACTTCGGTGTCCTTCGACGGCTTAAGATGGCCATGGTGGATGTTAGGGATGTTTCCGAGGCCATCTTTCGTCTTCGGGGAGTACCCCTAAGCCGACCATTCCGTCTCAGACCATGGGTCCCCGGAACCTACGTTTGCGTTCGCTTATGCTTTATGCCCTGCGGGTATGTATGCCCTCTGGGTACTCATACTCACAACCGCTTACCAATTACCAATGTGTATTTACCCATACAAAACGTAATAGATTCCAACTTTTCAACTTTTCAACTCTCCAACTTTTCAACTTTTACTTATAATCGTACAATGAAATGGGATTCTGTTTTTCCGGATCCCCTCGAGGAGGGAAATATGAAAGCACGTACCATGATCGCCTTGCTTGTGGCCGGCATCGTTATCGGCGCCCTGGCGGCCTATTTTTTCCTGGGCCCCGGACTGGGTGAAACCACGGATAAAGGGGCGGTTTCCGAAGCCGGCCCGTTCGCCGCCGTCACCAATCAACTGGACCCCGGGGGTACCATGTACCTGTTCTGGGATACCGCGGGACTGGTGAAGTTCTGCGAAAAGGCGCTGGAAGGCATCCAATCCGTGCTGGAAAAACAGCCGGCTGATGAAACCACCCGCAAGAACAACCTCAAGTGGTTCAAACTGGTTCGGCGCATGATCGGGGAAACCGGTCTGTACCGCGTACGCGCCCTGGGCGCCAGCTCCATCCCCCTGAGCGATAAGATGCACCGCACCCGCATGGTGCTTTACCATGCCCCGCAAACCGGTACTGACTTGATCTGGAACCTTTATGCGCCAAAGCCCCACGCCCTGGCGGAGCTGGGATTTTTACCCGCGGATACGGCGCTGGCCCAATTCGGGGATTTCCGTCCGAAAGTAGTCTGGGACTGGATCCACGCCCAGGCGGAAAAAAGTGATGTGGAAGAGTTCAAGAAAGGTGTTTCCGTCCTGGTACCGGCGTTAAAGATGCAGGGAATTGACCCGGATACCATCCTGAACGGATTCAACGGCAGCGCCGGTCTGGTAATTACACTGGACAGGCAGCGTACCATCCAGGTTCCGCTGGGAAAAGCATCCATGCCGATTCCCGCCCCGAACCTGGCCCTGGTTGTGGCCGTCAAGGACTTTGCCCTTTATGACATCGTCGCCGCCGGCATCCAGCCGGAGAAAAAAGCTGATCCCGCCGAAGCGGTCCGTTTCCTGCCTCTGCCCGCTCCTCCAAATCCGGTATTCTCTTCACCTACCCTGGCCTGCAACGGCCGCTACCTGGTATTTGCCTCGGCCAGAGAGTTGGCTGAAACTTTGATGGCCGGTACGGGCGGGCTCCAGGATACCGCCGAGTTCAAGAAACTGGCACGGGACATACCCGCCGAGGGCAATGGTTTTCGCTACATTTCCCCGCGGGTGAATGAAGTGATGCAAAGCATCAAGGCCACGGCCCTTAAAAACCCGGAACTGAAAGAGACGGACCGGGCCGGCCTGCAAACCGTCATGAACCTGTTCCCCGGGGATTTTTCCATGTACGGGGTAATGAGGCACGACTCTACGGGATTTTGTTATACGCTGAACCACAACCTGCCACTGCACCAACTGATGGTTCTGCCCGCGGTCATGGCGGCCGGGATCGGTGCGGCGGTGGCCGTTCCCGCCATGGTGAAAAGCACGGAACTGGCGCGCCGAGCCAAAACCCTGGCACAAATGCGCTCGATCTCTACACAGGTTCTCGGTTACCTGGCGGAACACGGCACGACGCCGGAAACCATTGAAATTTTCAAAGACGGCTGGGGGAATCCCATCCTCTATCTCCGCGGACCCGGCATCACGGACTTTGCCCTGGGATCCGGCGGCGCGGACGGCCGCTTCGAAGGCTGGGAACAACGGGGCCTGTACAGTGCGGATGACCCCGGCAATAAGCACCAGGATATCATTTTAGTGAACGGAGACCTGGTTTACGGTCCTGAAAAGTAAGCGACGGCCGGGACCGGGGGCCGGGCCGAACCCGGCCCCCGCACGGTCGCGCTGTTCAGTGCCGGTGGGGTACGGAGGGACGCGGTTCTCGTACCGCGCTTTCCGGTTTGTCCTCGGTCTCTTTTAACAGGGCCGCGGTTTCCACCAGGCGGATAAACTCTTCCCGGTACCCGTACGGATCCTCGCCCCGGGCCTCGCGGGCGCGTTTGGCCACCGCCGCGTAATCGGCATCGGCTTTGAACGGAGAATCCCGCAACAACAGCCCCCACTCCGCCACCGCGGAAGCAAAACGGAAAACGGCTGAAGGCGCTTTCTTCAGCGGACGCGCGGCTTGTTCAATCAGGATACTGGTATCTTTGTCGGGTTTTTTGTAGCGAAACTTGACGGTGGCCCATTCCGGGCTGCGGCGCGCATCCGGGGTGATCTTTTTGTCCTGGTATTTCAGGTCACCGCTGCCGCCCACCACTTCATCCGAACCCGCCGGGACGATTTCATAAAAAGCCGTTACCGCATGGCCGGCGCCCAGTTCACCGGCATCCTTGGTGTCGTCGGCAAAGTCCTCGTTTTCCAGGCGGCGGTTTTCATAACCCACCAGGCGGTAACCCTTGACATGGGCGGGATTGAACTCCACCTGGATCTTGACGTCCTTGGCAATGGTGAACAGGGTGCCGAGCATGTCGTGCACAAACACCTTGCGGCCTTCCAGGATGCTGTCGATATAATGGTAGTTGCCGTTCCCCTTGTCCGCCATCTGTTCCATGCGCGCGTCCTTGTAATTGCCCATGCCGAAACCCAATACTGTCAGGAAAATTCCCTGGCTGCTTTTCTTTTCGACCAGGCTCACCAGGTCGGATGTGCTGCTTACGCCCACGTTGAAATCACCATCCGTTGCCAGGATAATGCGGTTGTTGCCGCCCTTGATAAACCCTTCTTCAGCTACTTTGTAAGCCAGTTGTATCCCCGCGGCGCCGGCGGTCGAACCCCCGGCCCGCAGGCGTTCCAGCGCGGCCATGATCGTATCCGCCTTGTCACCGGCGGTGGAAGGCAGGACCACACCCGCGGCGCCGGCATATACCACCATCGCCACCCGGTCCCGGGCACTCAATTGCGATGTCAGGAGCTTGAATGAACGTTTCAACAGGGGCAGTTTGGCCGGCGAATTCATAGACCCGGACACATCGATGAGGAATACCAGGTTGGACGCCGGGGGGGGGCCGCCCAGGGTGCGCTTACCCTGAATGCCCACCATCATCAGGTAATGTTCATTGTTCCAGGGGCATATCGATATTTCCGTGCTGATGGAAAAAGGATGGCGCCCCTTTGGTTCCGGATATTCGTAGTGAAAGTAGTTGACCAGCTCCTCGATGCGAACCGCGTCCTGGTGAGGGCGTTGCTGCATGTTGATGAAACGGCGTACATTGGCGTAAGAGGCGGTATCCACGTCAATCGAGAAAGTGGATAACGGACTTTCCAACGCATTGTGAAAGCGGTTTTCGTCGATATGGGCGTACTCTTCCGTGTTCCACTGCGGCATGGGAGTCGGGGCTTCCAGCCCGGCATATCCTCCCCGGGGATGGCCCGCCATCTTCATTTGCCGGTGCCTGACCTGGGGGGCCGAGGCATCAGCGGCCACGGCGGTTTCTTCTACTTCCAGCTTGATGTCCGGTGAAAGCCGTACGTCCACGCGCAGGGTTTTTCCGGCCGTCACCTTCAGGTCCCTTTTAACCACTGAGATAAAACCGGCGCGTTCAACCGTCAGGCGATACACTCCGGGAGTTACGTTTTCCAGGCGCCATTCTCCCCCGGCATCACTGACCGTGCTCAGGGGTTGGTTCAGGGCCGGAGAAATCGCGGAAATCTTTGCTCCCGGCAGCGCCCGGCCGTTCGCGTCCACAACGGTGCCGGTAAGCACGCCGGTGGACGGTGCGGCAGCCGTCAGCCAGCCCAGTAAACCCACAACCAAAAACCCGATTGTCCATGCTCTGTGTTTCATCTTCTCATCCGCTCCGTTTCCGGAACGGCCTCCTTTGAAATGGCTTCCAACTACTCTGTCGGACCATTCACAAAATTTCCCCCGGGTTGATATGCAAAAAAAATCAATCCCGCCCTGCCTGCTCCCAACAATCACGGGCGCGCCCGGGTTGCAGCTCCGGCGTCGAACGGATCACGCAACGCAGCACGACCAGCATTTGCCGGACCTGGCGACGCATGATGCTGCGGAAAGTGGGACCCAATGCCCTGGCCCACCAGCGTTGCGGGTAAACCAGTGATATTTCGTGGTACATGACTCCGTTGTCTTTGGGTACAAGGATCTTCAGGTTATCCCGAACAGCGAATTGCTTGCGATCTTGAACCAGACGAGCGCGTTGAAACCAGACATCCGTGAATTGCACCCGGGAAAACCCCAGTACGAAATCCTGATTGGGCAACAGGGGCACACGCTTGAAAATCCGGGCCTGGAAGCACCCGTCCCCGGCGTTGCCGGCATGTGCGATCACGGCATCCGCATCCAGATCGTACAGATCCTGGAACCATTCCGGAGTTTCCAGGTAACGCATCACCCGTTGCATGGACGCGGGAATCAACACCCGGGAATAAGCCGCCCCCACGACCATGCTTTCACCGTTTTTTAATTGGAGTTTTTCTTTGCGTACCATCACCCACTCCCCGCATTCATCCCGGGGAAACAAATTTGGATGCTGCCTGCGGAACCTTTCAAATCCCTCCGGATGAGACTGGATCTTGTCAAGCCTATCGGCAAAGGCGGATTGGATTTGCGTTGCCTTGTCTGATTTCCCCTCCAGAAACGGGGCTCCACTGAACAGCAGCCCCAATGCCATCCATCCCGCAGCCATTCGTTTCGGGGCAAATCGCTTCATGATCCTCCCGCCGGTTTCCCGGTAACTGATTTTAACAGAGATGGAGAGGAATACAAGTTGAGGGTGCTCCTGTTTGACTCCATGCACCGCAACATGCCATAATCATCGCGGAAAGGATGATGAGCCCGACATTGGACCGCTCCCCCCTGTTGCTGGAGTTTAAGCGTATCCTGGCCGAAGAGGCTTCAGGTACGCTGACTGTTGCCGGTGAGGGATGTACAAGGAAACTGGTGTTTTCCGGGGGCATGCTGGCAGACGTGGAGAGCACCCGGCCACAGGAAGGGCTGACCACCATATTACAGGATTGCGGTCTGATTTCCGGTGATGTCCTGGAAGAAAACGACGAGCGCTTCGCCGAATTACTGATCAACCGCGGTGTATTGCAAAGGGGGGAAGTTGATTTCGCCCGCCTGCACCGCATGCGCATTATCGCTTTCTCGCTGTTTTCCCTGGCGCAAGGGCAATGGACCTTTCGCGCCCACGCCCCCTTGTCCAAATCCGGCGGAATTTATCTGGCGGACATCCTTTCCGACGTGGTATCCAGCGTAAAAACCCATTACTATTTTCGTGAAATCTTCAGCCGCAGCCATCCCCGCTTTGTTTCCATACCGGTTCAGGTTCTGTCCCGGGTTTATGAACGCCAATCCTCGCTCTTTTCCCGCATGCAACGCCTGAATGCCCGGTCCCATGATCAGATCCGCGCAAAACTGGGAATAGAAGAGCAGGACTACTGGGAAACCCTTATCCTGTTTTTTCTACTCGGCGGCGTGGTTTTTTCGGGACCGGATACCAGTGACGCCGTAAAAAAACGCAGGGAAATGATTATCCGCTGGCGGGATTGCCTGGAATCCGGGCAACTGGACCCCCATGACCTGCTGGGAATTTCGGCGGGCGCCGCTCCCGCGGAAATAGAAAACGCCTTTCGCAAACGTGTCCGGGATTTCCATCCCCAACAATTGGAATTGGATCCTGGAAGTGAACTGTACGATGACGCCGTACAGATCGTTGAACAAATGGAAGCAGCCCGAAACACGCTCACATCTTCCGCCACATCAAGCCCTCCAGGCCCCGCGCAAAAAGTGGAGACCGTGAACCCCGTAAAGCAGGCACAGGTGTATTTTCAGGAAGCCCTGGAACACAAGGCGCGCAAAAGTTACGTTGAAGCCGCGGATTGCCTGGACCGGGCCATCCGCCTGGATTCCGAGCGGGCCAAGTACTTTTTTCAACTCGGACTCTGCCAGATGCATCTGCCGGCATTTCGCAAGAACGCGGAACAAAACCTTTTGAAAGCGGCTGAAATGGAGCCCTGGAACGCGGAACCCGCCTATCACCTGGGCATGATGTTCCGCTCGGCCGGGTTGCGACGCATGTCGGAAAAGTATTTCCGCAAAGCCCTGGAAATCAATATGGACCATACCAAGGCCGGTCAGGCGCTGCAGGAACTTTCCGGCTCCCCTTCCCGCCGGCCCCGCAAGGGCAAGGGTTCTTTTTTCTAGTCCATTGATGGCGGAGAAGACAACCTGAATCCGGTATGGTATTTCCGCAGGGGGTAGAAGAAATGATGGATTCACGCTTCAAGATCGTATTTGCCGGACGGATCCGCGAAGGCTTCGACAATGTGACCGTACGGCAACGCCTGGCATCGCTGTACAAGAGCACTCCCAAACAGATCGACCGCCTGTTCTCCGGGCAACGACTGGTACTGAAATCCGCGCTTTCCCGCGAAGAAGCGGAACGGTTCCGTCGTGTTTTCGACGAGACCGGCGCTGTTTGTGAAGTCGTCCCCGAAAACCTGGAAGCAAAGGCAGAAGCCGTACCGCCATCCCGGCCGGATTCCCGGCCGCCCGCGCCGACCCTTAACACGCCGGAAACCGCAAAAAAACCGGTTCAATCCCCCTACGTTGGAACAAAAACCCCTCGGCGGCGGCGCACCCATCCACTGATCTGGGCCCTGGCCACCGTGGCGATTCTGGGAATCCTGTACGCCATCATGCTCAACCTGCCCATCAGCCGCATGCCCAAAGTCACGAGCACCACGTCCACGAACCTGGTTGCGGGGTATTCCGGAAATTGGGTCGAATACGAAGACCCTTTCGGATATTACTCCCTGGAATTGCCTCCCGGATTTTCCTCAACTCCCGCTTTAGTCGGTGACCACAGCCGCGTCACCTTCCGCTACGGCAATGCAGTCAGCCTCACCATTGACGCCGCTCCCCGCACCCAGGCATGGGACGGCGATCAGGAACTCCAGAAGCATATCTTGCGCATCCGACAGGGCCGCGAAGCCCCTTATTCCGGCGCGGTCATCTCGCGCACATCCTCCATTCAACTGGCCGCGGCGGAAGGCTATCTGCTTTTTCTAGAGAAAGACGCCATGCAGGCGCGGATCGTGGTTCTGGTCAACGCCGATAACACGCGCTTTCGCAGCGACATCGTGATTAAGGATAAGGGCGATGAATCGATGCTGGAGAGCCTGACGCAAGCGGTCCTGGAACGCATGGACATGCGACCGCGGCCGGAAACGCCATGAAAAGCAGCAAGCGCACCAGTGCCGCCGTTCTTGTCATATCCGCCCTGCTCCTGCTTGCCGCCTGCACGAACCACCGGTCCCCCGAGGAAAAAGAATTCCTGCGGTCATGGCGTGATTGGCGGGCACGGCGTCTCCAGAACCTCAAAGCACCGGATGGATGGCTCAGCCTGGCCGGTCTTTTCTGGTTGACACCGGGGGCACACACCATGGGAAGCGCCGCCGATAATGACTTTCGCATCACCCACGCCCCCTTTGCGGAACGGATCGGAACATTTCGATTAAAAGACGGACGGGCCGGTTTCACACCCGCGCGCGGGGTGAAGGTAACCGCATCCGGTCAGCCGGTCAACCGGGAAATCATGCTGGAAGCCGATGATAAGGGCACGCCGACCCGCCTGCAATCCGGCTCGCTGGAGTGGCACCTGATCCGCCGGGGGGAGCGCATCGGGGTCCGTCTCCGGGACCGGCGCCATCCACGCATCGGCAGACTGCGGCGAATACCCGCCTTCGACCCCGACCCCGAACGGCGAATCGAGGCACATTTTGTGGCTTATTCACGGCCCCTTACCATTTCCGTCCCGAATGTACTGGGAACCGTGACGGCGGAATCCTGCCCGGGGGAACTGCGTTTCACGGTAAAGCAAAAATCCATGCGCCTGCTGCCTGTGGGTACAACAGACCAGCTGTTCGTGGTTTTCGGCGACCTCACCAATGGCGAGAGTACGTACGGCGGCGGGCGGTTTCTTTCCGTTCCCCCTCCGGATGACCGGGGACGAACAGTGCTCGATTTCAATCGTGCCACCAACCCGCCGTGTGCATTCTCCCCGTTCGCCACCTGCCCGCTTCCGCCGGCGGCAAACGAACTGGATGTCCATATCACCGCGGGAGAAAAAACAATCCCCGGTTTCGGCCATCATTGAAAAAGGGAACAGTGCATGCGCATCACCGGATTGCGATTCGGCTGCTTGGAAGTGGACGGTGTTGCCTATCATCGCGACTTGATCATCATGCCTTCAGGGATCCTCTGCCCATGGATACGGGACCAGGGTCACCGATTGGGGACACAAGACCTGGAAACGGTCCTGGACAAACCGCCGGGCTTGCT
>DSBM01000134.1 GCA_011049425.1 Candidatus Aminicenantes bacterium | reverse complement strand
CTGGGCGGCATGATGCGCTACGGTATCCCGGAGTACCGCCTGCCCAAGGCGATTATGGACGAGGAGATCGCCTGGATCACCGGTCTGGGTGTTGAGGTGAAGCTGGGAATAGAACTGGGCCGCGACATCACCATTGCCGGTTTGAAAGGCAAATATGACGCGGTCTTTTTGGGTGTGGGCGCCCACCGCGCCTCGACCATGCGCCTGGAACACGAAGATGACACCGAAGGCGTATTGAAAGGGATCGAATTTTTAAGGAAGGTTCAAATTGAAGGGCCACCGGAATTTAACGGCACCGTGGCCGTGGTGGGCGGTGGCAATACCGCCATCGATGCCGCACGCACGGCATTGCGTTGCGGCGCTGAAAAAGTGGTCATTGTTTACCGCCGCAGCATCCGCGAAATGCCGGCGCACGAAGAAGAAGTCGAAGCCGCCCGCAGTGAGGGAGTGGAGTTTCATTTTCTGACCAACCCCAAATCCATTGTGCGCGAAAACGGTCGCCTCAAGGGCGTGGAATGCTTAAAGATGTCGCTCCAGGAAGTGGGGGGCGGCGGTCGTCCCCGGCCTGTGCCCATCCCTGGTTCCGAGTTTGTCTTGGAATGCGGCACCCTGATCGGCGCCATTGGACAGCAGGTGGACACCGCATTCAACCAGGGCGAAAACGGCTGCGAACTGGAAAAGTGGGGCACTGTCCGCGCAGATGAAAAAACCCTGGAGACATCGATCCCGGGCGTATTCGCCGGAGGCGACGTGGTAACAGGTGCCTGGACCGCCATCGGTGCCATTGCCCAGGGTAAACGCGCCGCCCTGGCCATTGACAGCAAATTGCGTACCGGCAGCGCGGAAGGGGCCGATTTCCACTTTAACAGTTTCAAACACGTTTTTCACGATGTCGCGCGGGCGGAACTGGAGGACGTGGCTGTTGATCTACCCAGGCAGCACCTGCCGGAACTGCCGGCCAAAGAACGCATCAAAAATTTTTGCGAAGTGGAAGGCGGCTACGTCAGCGAACAGGTGCAGACTGAAACAAAGCGTTGCCTTGAATGCGGCTGTGTTGAGTACTTTGATTGTCAATTGCGGCATTATGCCGATGAATTCGAGGTGGATCTCACGCCTTTCCGCGGGGAAACGCAAGAGTACCACGTGGATTGCAGCCACCCCTTGGTGATCAATGACCCCAACAAGTGCATCAGTTGCGGGCGTTGCGTACGCATGTGCACCGATGAATTGGGTGTGGCGGCCCTGGGATTCGTCCACCGCGGCTTTCGATCCGTGGTGCGGCCGGCGCTTGAGAAACCGCTGGTCGAAACGCCTTGCGTGGCCTGTGGCAACTGTGTGGACACCTGTCCCACCGGCGCCCTTTCCGAACACTTCCCCCACAAAATACTGGGTACCCTGGCCAAAGAAAACATGCCTTCGGTGTGTCAATTCTGTTCCCTGGGATGCGCGGTAAATTTCAAAATCCTGGCTTCAGACCATTTCCACGTGGCCAATACCACCGAAGATGTGCAACAGGGGCCCAACCACGGCATTCTCTGCGCCAGGGGCCGTTTCGGTCATCGCTACCTGGTGGACAATAAGCCCGTTTCGCGGCCTCATCTGCGCAACGCAGATGGACACGAAGCGGCGGATTGGGACGTGGTCCTGGAAAAGGTCCAGACCGGCCTTTCCAAAGTGGTTGAAAAACACGGACCGGAAGCTGTGGGTGTGTTCGTTTCGCCGCGCTGGAGCAACGAGGCCCTGTACCTGGCCCAGAAAATGGCCCGCCAGGCCATCGGCACTTCTCGTTTGGGCAGCTTCTCTTACCTGAATTCAGGCCGGGCCGTGTCCGGATTGAATTCGCAGTTGGGGGCCACCCTGTCCACGGCCAACCTGAACGACCTGGAAACGGCCAAAGTTATCGGTGTGCTCCCCGGTGCCATGGGTGAGGAAAGCCTGGTGGTGGAATACCTGATCCGCCGCGCCCGCAAACGCGGTGCCCGGGTGGTGGTCTTGGGTGAAACCAATGAGCGCATGGCCGCCCTATCCGACCTTTGGCTGACCCCCCGGCCGGGAACCGCTTCTTCCCTGTTCTATGTCCTGGTGCACCAGTGGATTAAAGCCGGCAAAATCGATCCAGACAAAGTGGAGATCCGGGTAAAAAACGGACAGGATTTGCGTTCCCATGCCACTGGATTTTCAGAAGAGAGGGTAATCAAAGAGACGGGCATTGCGGCCGAAACCCTGGAGAAATGGCTAGACACTTTCGCTGATCCCGATATAGAAACCACTTGGATCGTTCCTCCACTGGCTGACGGCGGCCATGACGCCGCCCTGCCGGCCATGGTGGACACCCTTCTTGTCGGGAGCAGTCTCGACGGCAATGGCTGGATCCTGTTGGATCACCATGCCAACGCCGCCGGCGTCCGCGAACTGGGTATCACCCCGGATCATCTGCCCGGATTCAAAAACACGAAATCAGATGTTGATCTGAAAACCGACCTGGAGAACGGCGTCATCAAGGCCTTGATTGTGCTGGGTGAAGACCCGGTGGGAGCCGGAATCCTCAAAGAGGGCGGTGATCAACCGGAGTTTGTGGTTGCCATGGATCGAAGCTGGACCAAAACCATGGAGCGTGCCGACGTGGTGCTGCCCGCGGTTTCCTTCGCCGAAACAGAGGGCACCATGACCCGCTGTGACGGGGTGAGCCTGAACCTTGCGCCCATTGTCCCCATTGATGCAAAACAGCAGAATTGGCATATCATCGCCCGCCTGGGAGCGCGCATGGGCAAAGGTTTTGAATTTACCGGTGTGGAAGATTTGGCGGCGGAAATGCGCGGTGAGCATCCCCTGCTGGCTGCTGAGCGAAACAGCGACTTTCGCGGGGCCTTATTGCTGGAACAGGGCCCCCTGAACGGCAAAACCTTCCGCTTCGCCTGCGTGGAGCCGAAAGAAACCACGGTTGCAGAGGCTCCCGAAGCCATCGCCGCCGAACGGTACTTTACAGAAAAGATACGGACGAAATAGAGTGCTTCTCCCGAACCGGGCGAGTGGCCGGTAGTGAGAGGCGATTGGCCGGGGGACTGTCTCCTTCTTTCCAAGTACGGGCGACCGGTTGGTCGCCCGTACGCCGATTTTAATCCGGGCGGGTTTGAAACCCGCCCCTACAACTGCCTTCCTATCACCTGTCACCTTTTTTCAACTTCTTCCCTTTTCAACTCTTCAACTTTTTTTGTTTTCATTTCCAGCGGCCGGGCGGCATCGGTGACCGCGCCGATCTTGACCGCATAACTGGTGCGGTTTTCGATGTCCTTGTCGGTCACAAAGTGGATGTCCAGCAGGCCTTCTGCCGGGTAGCCGGTGCGCAGGTGGTTGATCTCGCCCAAGGCGCGGCTCCAGCCGTCCAGCCAGAGCACAAGTTCCTCGCGCTGTTTCTTTGTGCCGCTAAAATGAACAAGCAGATCGATGTCGCTGCCCGGTCCGGCGGTGCCGTTCTTGGTACTGCCGAACAGGTAGATGTTACGCACCCCGAAGCGCTTCCCGTCCAGTTTGCCTGCGATTTGTTCGGCCATGTGCAAGCGCCAGCGCCAGTACTCTTCATGGCGGCCCCCTGTCGTGGTTGCCGGTTCCTGTTGCTGAACCTCGGAGACCATGACTCCGGGGTCTGCCAGCATGGCCACGCAACGGTTCAAATCCGCGTTCATGAGTATCTTCAGAATGCGGCCGCGGTTGCCGGAGGGGATGTCGATAACCCGGACCGCGTTTTCCAGGGGAGCGAATTCCGGCAGCATTTCTTTGAGGATATTGGGTTGAGATGTAAAGAAGCGTTCGTTGAACACCGCGTCGGGGTCGTCGGGATAAAGGGGCAGGTAACGGATGGACGCCTCGACCAAGTCCTGGAAAAAGTGGGTGCCGAATGACAGGTCCGGGGTGTAATTGCCTTTTTTCTTGGCCACTTCCACCAGGGCCGCGGTGTTGTTGATTTCTGAATAGGTGACGCTGACACCCAGCTTGATGTCACCGCGGCTGCCCCAACGCCCCGGTCCCATCAAAATGAACTGGCGTTTGGGAAGAAGTTTATTCAGGCGGCCGACAACGGTTCCGACCCGTTTCAACTCCTGGTGCGAAGAAAGGTTGTTGTACCCGTCCGGGTCCACGTACACAACGTGGGTGATATCCGGAATACTGCCGTTGGAGATATAGCGGTTGGCCGTAAACACCGTGTCCTGGATGGGGATGTCCTTGGGAATGGGGCTGGGCTGAATATCGCGGGAATAGCTCTGCGGCCGGCACTGCAGCAAGTAGAGGTGGGTGCCGTCATGGGCGAATTCCACATCCACCGGGCAGCCGATTTTTTGCTTTAACAGGTTCAGCAGGTTGCGCATGCGGCTGATAAACGGCGTACGCTGAATCAAACCCTCAAAGTTGGCCACCAGTTCGTGGTTTTCGAAATCGATGTTCATTATCGATGTGGGGGGAGTAATCATATCTCCATCCTTGATGGATACCACGCGGTGGATGCCGTTGATGTCATCTCCGTGAAGCCGCAACAGTTCCCGGATCTCCATGGTTTGGAAAGAGTTGGTTTTCAGGTTGATCAAGTCCACGTATCGTGGGGAGTAGCGCTGGACCTCTTCCGGTGTTACATTCACCCGCAGGTCGGGTTTCCCCGGGGCGATCAGGCAGGGATAATCATCAGCCACCCGGTCCACCGCGCGAGTGCCAAGTCCGGGTACCATGCGGATCAATCCGTCTTCGCGTTCAATGCGTGCCGACCAGCGGAACTCGTTGTGACTGAAAGCCACGCCGGCGAAAGTGGGCAAAAAGAAGTCACCGACTTTGTGCCCAACCACTTCCTGGATCATGATGCCCATTTCTTCAAAGAAATCCAGCAGGCCCCGCTCGGTGCGATATTCAATGGGATCGGGGGAGAATGTCGAGGCGTAGATCTCCGCGATGGCGTCTTTCAGGGCGTCCAGGCGTTCCGTCTTGGAACCGCGGTTGGCCAGGAACAGGCTCTTGTACTTACCGGAAAACGCGGCACCCAAACGGTCTTCCAGCAGGCTCGAACTGCGTACGATGATGGGGGTTTCTCCCAGGTCATCCAGGGCCATCGAGAGTCCGCGGATGATCTCCGGCGGAAAATGGGAATTCTTGAATATCTGGATAATGTTGGGGTATTCCAGGGTGATTTCATCCACGTTCTTGTATTTCTGTTCGATTACCTCTTCCAGATTGTTGTAATACAGGAAGGTGATCAATCCGTCTGAGGAGATATACCAGGTCTTGGGTACTTTCAGGTTGGGGAAGAGGGTCTCGAATTCCGGGCTTTTGCACAGGATACGGTCCGCCAGGAAGAGGCCGGCGCTTTTCCCCCCCAGTTTGCCGTGGCTGCCCTGGGGGAAGATGACGTGGGGGATCAGGTCGTAGTAGTCCTCCACATCGATGTGTTCCTTGGCCACGTTGATGAACTCCAACTGGTCGGAAAAGAAGCGTCGAACCAGCGAGACCTTCAGGCCTTTCTCAATCGAGGGCGACAGCGTGATGCCCTCGGCGTGCATGAAACGGTAGCGGGTGATGGAGTCGATGATTTCGGGCAGTGACGAGCTGGGGTCGTCGATAGCCCGTACCAGGAACCGGGATTTGTCTTCCTGGATCCATTTCTGCACATGAGAGAGGATGACGTCTGACTTGAGGTTGCGCGCGGCGATGTGAAAGACCTGGCGCCCGATCAGGTAGAGGTTGTCCATAGTCTGCTTGGCCTGGGGACGGTTGTCGTCTTCCAGCAACTCTTTCTCGTTGAGTTGCCCGCGTCCGCTGAAACTCTGCAACAGGGTTTTCGCGCTTTCCACCCCGTTCCAGCACAGGTAGTGGAGCATCTTGTGGGAGAGGTAGATAAAAAGCTTTTTGTCGGTTTTCTGCAGCAGGTCCACGATGACTTCCCACTGGTCCTGGCGGTGGTTGATCATGTTGCCGGCCTGTCGCCATTCCTGGTAAACCTCTTTGAGCTCCCGGTGCAGCACCGTGTGGCCGATGCGTTCGGCTATGGAGTTGATCAAGCGGGTCTCTTCTTTGAGGAATATCCCGTCTTTGGAAGCCGGAACCTCTTCTCGGTAAGACACGGTGATGCGGCCGACGGGCTTTTCCTGAACCACGATGTCGACGGTCTGTTGCCACGGCGTATCTTCGTAGTCCCGGGTAAACCAGGATTGCTCCTGGTATTCCAGTTTGACCTGGCAGAGTTCGGGGAATTGCCAGCCGTCGGGGATGACGTGCAACAGGCCGCGGAACATGGCGTCCAGGTCATCCCGGGTTTCGCTGAGAACCTCTTCAACCATGTACAGGCAATTGAGTTCCTTGGCGCGTTCCTGCAGGTCCCGCATCAGGCCGTCCATGGGTTTGCCGTCATTCATCGCAGTATGACTCCTTGGCGAGACCGCCCGTCCACCTTGATTGTTAAAGGGCTATCCAGGTGAAGGTGGCGGATATGCCGCGTTTCTGTTTCCGCTTCCTGTTTGTCCAACCATTCCCAGTCGAGGAAGTCACGACCGTAGCGGATTGAGAAAAACGGAATCTTGAGGTTGGTTAGGTTGTGAAAAAAGTGAGATCCCTGACTCAAATCAACATGCCCTCCCGCCGGGGTGGATTCAACCATGGCGCGGGCTCCGGAAATCCGGCCCCAGTTGACCGGAACCCCCAACCAGGGGTCCGATGATCCCCAACGGCCGAAACCCATAAGCAGAAAGGGGCGTTGCTGTTGCAACAGGACGCGGTTGAGGTCCGCCAACTCCCGGGCGATCTTTTGGGAATATTTGAAATCGAAACTTTCACGCGGTAAATAGACGATGTCGCGAATGCCCTTTATCACCCCGTTGCCGAGAGCGCCGGCTGTGGCCAGCAAGCGATTGGGGGCGTTGAACTCCGCCCGGGTGATTTCGACCTCTTCGGCTGACAAGGCAAGGGGGCGGATCTGCAACACCGAAAAAACCGCGGGATCTTTGCTGTTGTTTTTCCAGTCCAGGGCGAACTCCATTTCAACGGGAGATCCGGCGGCTTCCTCGCCCAATTTGAGCAGTTCCCGCAACAGGTCGTTCAGGGGCATCAGCCCCACCTGGAGTATGGGCGCGAAGGAGATGATGCGTGGGCCCTGTACGGCCACGCCGGGTTGGATGCGGTCCGATGCGGCGTCGTAGGTGGAAGCCACCCTTTTCAGGGTGTTGTCGTAATCGGCTTCTTCAAGTTCCAGGTGGATGAGGAATTCCGTTTCTTCCAGGGGGTTGACTTTTTTGGGCCGGACCATGTTGACGGCCCAGAATTTGCGCTGGGTCTGCTTGAGCCAGTCTGATGTGGATCCGAAAGGCGGAACGGCGCGTGGGTGGGCGGGGGAGTAGCTCCAGGTTTGTCCGCCATCCACAATGCTTTTGCCTAACCCCAGGGCCAGGTCTACTACCCCTTCTTCGGGTTTGGCCGCTCCCTGGGGATAGAAGTTGAAGGATCGGGCCACTCCGGAAATAATCGGGTAGTGGCGCTTGTTGCGCTCCCGGCCGGCCACGTCCTGGATCATGACGGCCATTTTTTCGTCCCAGGGGCTGAAACCCACCGCTTCGCGGTAAGCGCGGGCCGCGGAAAAGAACGTAGAGGCGTAAACGAACTTGATGGCTTCCACCAGGCTGCGGAAGCGGGCGTCCGTGTCCGGCTGGTTGTTGGGAATCATCTTGGTGGCGTAGATCCCGGCAAAAGGTGAATCGGCGGCATCTTCCAACATACCTGAAGAACGCACCGCCAGGGGATGACGCGTACGTGCGATTAAATGGTGCAAATCACCGGTAAGGTCAACCGGAAGTTCACCACGCATGAAGTGGTGGGCGATGCGGTCGTCGGGCGGCTCCGTTTCCACCACAGTGGCCAGGTCGTTCTGTTTCATGAAACGGTCAAAGAAATCCGTGGCAATGACGGTAAAGGGGGGAATGTCCACCAGGAAACCCCGGTAATCGGCATTGCCGAAGCGCTGCTCCAGATCCTGCCGGAGTGCCGTCAGGCCGGATGCCTTGCCGCCAAGACTCCCCGTCCCTATACGTGTGATTGGCGGGCGTGGGTCATCCTGGCGGCGGAAGGGCGACACCGTGGTTATTCGATCCGTCATCCTATACCCCTTGAGGCTCCCCCGTCAACGGGGTTAAAACACGTTTTTATCGCATTTACCCGGCCGGGGATTACACCCAGCCGCGGTTGTGGCATGCCCGGGCCACACTATCAACGGCGATCACGTAAGCGGCATCCCGCATCTGCAGTTTCTTGCGGCGAGCCAGTTCACTGACGCGGATAAACGCCGCGGTCATCTTGGTGTCCAACTTGCCCAGCACCTCGTCTTTTTCCCAGTAGTAATTCATGTTGCTCTGCACCTGTTCAAAGTAGCTGCAGGTGACACCGCCGGCGTTGGCCAGGAAGTCGGGAATTACGAAAATGCCGCGCTCCCGGATCACGGCATCGGCTTCAACCGACGTGGGGCCGTTGGCACCTTCCGCCATGATGCGCACGTTGCGGTGGATGTGTTCCACGTTGCCCGCGTGGATCTGGTTCTCCAGGGCGGCGGGGATCAGAATCTCCACCTCCTGTTCCAGCCAGGCGTCGGCATCCAGCACTTCGTAGCCCAGGTCCCGGGCCTGATCAATGCTGATGCCGCCGAAACTGTCGGTAATGGGCAGCAGTTCATCCAGATTGATGCCCACTTTCTTGCGGAAGGTTACCCCGGCCTCCGTTTCCGGGTTCCAACAGGCCACGGTTGTTACAGTTCCACCCAGTTGTGTATAGAGATCAATGGCGTGACGCGCCACGTTTCCGAATCCCTGAACGCTGGCGCGCGTATCCCCGGGCCGGATATTCAACTCTTTCAGGGCTTCCCGCAGCGCGAAAACCAATCCGTATCCGGTTGATTCCACCCGGCCCAGGGATCCCCCCATGTCTACCGGCTTGCCGGTAATGAAACCCGGGTACTTGTCTCCGTATATGGCCTCATACTCGTCCAGCATCCACAGCATGTGGCGGGCGTTGGTCATCATGTCCGGGGCGGGTACATCCGACAGGGGGCCGACGTCGCGCGCGACTTTTCGTACCCAGCCGCGACACAACCGTTCCTGCTCCGTCAGGCTCAAGTGGTGAGGGTCACAAATCACCCCACCCTTGGCTCCGCCCAGGGGAATGTTGACCACCGCGCATTTCCAGGTCATCCACATGGCCATAGCACGCACCGTGTCTATGGTTTCCTGGGGATGAAAACGAATCCCCCCTTTGGCCGGTCCCCGGGCATCGTTGTGCACCACGCGAAAGCCCCGGAACACCTGGATGGAGCCGTCGTCCATTGTTACGGGAATGCTGAAATGGTATTCCCGTAGCGTATCCCGCAACAGGGCGCAGGTGGCGCTATCCAGGTCCAAAACCTCCGCGATGTGATCAAACTGGGCGCGGGCGGTATCAAAGGCGTTGTATTCAGGCATGTCGGGCTCCAAGGGGGGGCGGTTTTCGCGTTACCCCGGCATAAATAATTGTATGCCAGGGGGAGAGGAGAGTCAACCGGGGGAAGGCGAGTGGCCAGTGGCTAGGGGCCAGAGGCGGGAAAGAGGTCAGAACGGGGCGGTTCGTGAACCGCCCGTACCACGGGTGAAGGAAAACGAGGTGTGAGGGAGGCACTCCAAAAAAGCCTACAGATACTTCCGGAATCTTCCTGCAAATACTCCCGAGGTCTTCTACGTTCTACCTTCTACAAATACTGATAAGGTTAATGGCATCGGTTTTGCTGGTTTGTTTGCATGACCTTGAAGATCGCGGAACAATACGTGTACGACCGCCCGCGGGAGAAACTGGCGCAAAAGGGCCCGCCGGCGCTGTCCGACCGCGAGCTGGTGGCTTTGATCCTGCGCAGCGGCACGCAGAAACGGCATGTGTATGCCCTGGCGGATGAAGTGTTGAACCTGGTGCGCCGCGAGGACGGAAACGTCACCATGGCGCAATTAGAGACCATCAGCGGCATGGGGCCGGCCCGGGCCGCTGCTGTGGCCGCGACCCTGGAACTGGCCCGGCGCTTCAACGATCGCCGCGGCCGTGGCGTTCACCGTCCCGAAGATGTTTTGCCCCTGGTGGTGGACATCCAGGAGAAAACCCAGGAACATTTTTTGGTCATCACCCTCGACGGCGCCCACCACCTGGTGCGCCGCCGCACTGTTTTTGTAGGCACCCTCAACCAGTCTCTGGTCCATCCCAGAGAAGTTTTCTGCGGAGCCATATCCGACCGTGCCGCCGCGGTTGTGCTGGTTCACAATCATCCCTCCGGCAAAGTCATCCCCAGCCCGGAAGACCTGGAAACCACGCGTCGCCTGGTGCGGGCGGGGCGCCTGCTGGGTATCCCCGTATTGGATCACATCATCGTCGGCCGGGGAAACTGGAGCCGTATCGAGACCCACGGGATGTAAACAAAATCAGAAGCGAAAAAAGGGTGTCCGGTTGCTGTCGGTTATGATCTTTGCTTTTTGCTCAACCATTTCCTTGCCTTCGCGGCCAATTCCGTGTGCGGATTGGCCGCGATGCATTCCCTGAAACCGCGTTCCGCCTGTTCGCTGTCTCCGGCCATCTCCATGACAAGGCCGTACACGTATGCATCGTAGAATAACCACAGCCGGGTTATGAAATCACCGCGTGCCTTCTCTCTCAGACGTTCAAAAGCCGTTTGGGCGGATTGCGCCGCTTCGGCTGTCCGGCCGGCACGTGCCAGGAGATAGCAGGATGAAACTTCAGCCAAGTGACCGAAATCCAGCGAGTTGTAAGAGATGTCATTAAATAAAAATCGCGCTTTTTCCCTGTTTCCGGAGTTCAGCAACAAGGTGCGGCCCAATAGCAATCGCAGCTCGCGCACGTCAACAGCGTCAAGGGCCATTTGCTCCAACTCAAGCAGGCGGGTTTGTGCTATTTCGTAATCACCTCCGAAAAAGGCTTTGGTTGCCAGGCAGAATTGAGCAATGTCCTCTACTCTATTCCCGATACGGTTAAACTCGGCTTCGGCTTGGTTGAACAGGCCTGTGTGCAGAAACAGATAGCCTTTAAACAAGTTCACACCAAAAACGGCAAAACCCCAGAACTGTGTGCTGTCTGAGCGGCTGTCGGTCAGGCGGGTGAGGGCGGCCGGCGTGTCACCCCGGAGCATTTCCATTTCACAGAGCCTCTCACAGGCATCCTTGTTACCGGGATAAATCGACAACGCTTGCTGCAGGGTCTTTTCTCCATCCCCATAGCGCCCGAGTGCGATCTCCAGGTCGCCTTTCAAGTAGAGGACAATTGAGCGCAGGAAGGGGTTTTCGATAGAGAAAGAGCCGGCTTGATTGATCAAGGCCAGCGCATTCCGTGGATTGTGTTTTACTAGCTTTTCCTGAAAGCTCATATTCACAAGCGTATAGAGCCGGCGCAGCGTATCAAGCCGATCGGAATAAACCGTGCTCCCCCTTGTGGACTGCATGGTCAGGCGCCCGTCGCGGTCGAAATCGAGTAAATCTCCGTTGGCTTGTTCGGTAAAGCGGGCGCGCCCCTCTTCACGCCAGCGGTTTTTCAGTATTCGTGCCCGAAATGGCAGGAAAAAGAGCCGGTCTTCATCAGGGACATTGTTACGTTGACCAGAAGCCATGCTGGGAATGCCCTTGAGCAGACGTGTGCTGGTTGTGGATTTGTCAAACACAAATTCAGATATAAATTGACTGTGGGCGATCAGGTTGTTGATTCCGACCAACATAAAAGACACTTTTTCATCGTTTCGTTCCAGCAGGGCGGCTGTGAATCTCCCCGGATGGGTGTACACGTATTTTTCGAGGCCCTCCATGTATATCAGGGCAGAAGGATGCATGCCCTGATACTGCTGCAGGGTGAAAGAAACGCAGGTTTCCCCGCTGGCGTTCAAGCCGTGATTTTGGAAAGCATGGGGCCTGGTGATCTGAACGTAATCGTATGCGTCATAGTGGCCGGACAGGGGTTCCTTTTTTAACAGTTTGCCGGTGGATGACACGATGGCCAGTCGGCACATGAGGGTGTCATCCGCAATGGACATCTCAACCGGAAAAGGCTTTTCCAGGGGTGGAGCCAGGAGGGCAATCGTAACCGGATCATCTCCCAGGTCAAGGAAGGGAATTTCGGGGGAACTGCCCGTTCCCAGTAGTAGGGGCGCCGAGAGCTTGGTGGAATAAGCGGCAAAGACGTGGAACGGGGAAAAATCTTTTTTCCATAGTTGGATGCCCAGGCGGTTGCGGGCCTGAAGAACACCTTCCCGGGAAATGAACCTGTGGATCTTTTGGGAGCCGAAAGTTGCCTGAAAACCAAAAAAAATAGTAGCGCTTAGAATCATGCCGATCAGGCCCGCTTTCAGCGGCCTGCGGTTCAGGGTCAGCAGCCCGCGGCGTAACCGGGAGACCTTTTGCTTGCGAAAGAAATCGGCCATGGTGCCGGCGTCACGGAAGCGTCGCTCCGGGGCCTTTTCCAGGGCTTTCTCAATCCCGATATAGAGGAAAGGCGGCAAGCTGCCCTTATCCACTTGCGGCGGATCCGGCTTTTTGGCGAGTTGCTTGGAAATCATTTCCATGGTGCTTGAGCTTTCGAAGGGATGACGGTTTGTCAGTACGCGGCAGAGGATCAATCCCAGCTGGTACACATCCGAGGCGTACCCGATGGCGTTCCCGCGGATTTGTTCAGGTGACATGTAATAGGGCGATCCTACGATTTCGCCGACAGTTGAGGTCTTTTCCATGTCCATGACCTCTTTGGCCAAACCAAAATCGAGGATCTTGATGCGCTTGTTTTCATCGATCAGGATATTGGCCGGCTTCAGGTCCCTATGAACGATACCGTTGCAGTGCAACACGGCCACCGCTTCCAGGATGTTGATAAATATGTCCTTGAATTCCGCCCAGGTCAAGGGACATTTATCTTCCAGGAGCGACTTCAGGCTGCGTCCGGAGGCGAGTTCCATGACCAGGAAATGGATTCCGCGCCAACTTTCCAGTGAAAACACCTTGATAATGCGTTCGTCGCTGATCTTGCGCGCGATATTGATCTCGCGCGTGACGCGCAGAAATTTCCTGTCTTCCTTCGTCAACTCGGGATTGAGGAACTTAACCGCCATACTTGTGCCCAGGGTGATGTCAAGTGCCTCGAAAATGATGCCGAACCCGCCTTTGCCGATCAGCCTTTTTATGCGGTAGCGGCCGTTGATGATTGTGCCCGGCTTTAACTTGACCAGGTTGAAGTAGACAAGTTCCAGCGGGCCCATCTCGACCCGATCAAACTTCTTTCCGCCCAGGTGGGTGGGTCTACTGTCGTTTCCAGCCATTTCGCCCCGTTTTCAATCGGTTCCCTTCGGGATCGAATCTTAGCAATTCGCTCCATAAAAAGCAACAACTTTTTCCCAAACCCCCAACTCAAACTCGTGATGAGGAAAGCTTCGGGCGCTGTGATGAAAGGCAGACGTTTTCCGGTTGAATGAATGTGAATGGCCAGTGGCGAGAGGCAAGGGGCGATGGGCGAAGGCAAGGTGACAGGAGCAAGGAAAACCATTTGTTTCGGACGTAAGAGCGAAAGATTTTTCGCCCCTACCATTTTTTCAAACTCTTCAACTTTATACTACTTATGTTAACATGAGAAAAGGAGGCGAGTCGCATGCATGTTCAGGTCAACACCGATCGCAACATCACGGGCGGAACGGAATTGTCCGTCAAAGTAGAAGCCGTGGTAAAGAAAGGCTTAAAGCGTTTCATCGGCCAGGTCACCCGTATCGAGGTTCATCTCAGTGATGAGAACAGCGCCAAGAAAGGCGGCGGCAATGATATGCGCTGCCTGCTGGAAGCGCGCCCCGCCGGGCTCCAGTCAACCTCGGTCAGCCATCACGCAGCCACCATTGAACAGGCCGTTGACGGGGCGGTTGACAAGATGAAGCGTGTGCTTGACGGCATTTTCGCGCGCCGTGCCGATCACTGAAAAAGAGGCGAAAGCTGGACCACGATTAAGAAAGGTTTTTCCGGGGCTTGCAGCCTCTTATAGTTTCGCAGGCGGTCAGAATTTCGTGCCCGCCTTTATTTTGGGGTAGGCAAAGCGGAACCCGGCGGCTTTCAGGCGCTTGGACCGGGCGCGCTGACCTTCCAGCAGCGGTTCCGCGGCGGCGCCCAGCACGCAGCGCACCGGGCCCGCGGGAATGTACAGCGGCAGGCGCTTGATTTTGCCCCGGCTTGCCGCCGCGGCCAGAACGGAGAAATGCTGCGGAAACGGCGCGCACAGGTTCACCGGGCCGGTGATTTCCGTATCGGCCAGCAGGAAGGCCAGAGCTTCCAGGTAGTCGCTCAAGTGGATCCAGGCCAGCCATTGGCGTCCGCCTCCGGGCAGGGGAGTTACACCCAGGCTCTGGACTGCATGCAAGCGCTTCAGGAAACCGCCGTCCGGGGACAACACCACGCCCGTGCGCAACAGGGCCAGGGATACCCGTTTCGGTCGCAATTCCCGCGCCGCTGTTTCCCAATCGCTCACCAGCCCGGCCAGAAAACCCCGCCCGGATGGAGAATCCTCATCCACCCAGCGGTTTTTCGTGTCGCCGTAGATTCCCACGGCTGACCCCTGGAGCACGCGTACGGTTTTGCGCCCTCCCGAAAGGGCCGCCATCAGGGCCGCGGTGCTGCGGATGCGGCTGTCCCGCAACCGGCGGCGAAAAGCCGGAGTCCAGGGTACGGTTTTCAACGGCGAGCCGGCGAAGTTGACCACCCCTGCCACCCCTTTCAGCAGCGGCGCCAGTTCGGCTTCGTCGCGGCCGTTCCAGGTATGGAGTCGGCTGACCCCTTCGGGAAGTTCATCAAGATCCTCTGAGCGGGTGGTGCCCAGCACCTCCACTCCGCGGCCGGCCAGGAAAGCCGCCAGGTGCCGTCCCAGGAAACCACTTACGCCGATAATCATCACCGGGGAAGGCAGGGCTGCGGGTTCCGCCATGGGAATATTATCGAATTTTTCGAAAAAATAGTAAATGGGGAGAATGGCAAGTGGCGAGGGGCAAAAGGCAATAGGCGATTGGCCAGAGGCTGGTGGCGAAACACAAGGCGATGTCTAAAGTCTTTCTGACTTTTGCAAATACCGAAATGAACGGCGCTTGGAGGCAGGGGAAAGTCGTATGCCTCCCGCTTTATGCGCAGATTCATTTTTTTCCCGCGCCGCCTCTTTCCGCCTCCAGTTCTTTCAAGGCCCTGTGAGCCTCCCGGTATTCGTCCAATGCTTCCTGAACGTTTCCCGGTCCACCGGTGGTGGTTAAAGTCGTGTACCGGGAGTAAGCCGCTTCATATCGAGTTTTAGCCGCAGACAACCTCTTCAGGTAGTCATCCCCGCGATCTTGCGGCGAGGATGCCGGAGATGCCGCAGGGGTTGCCGCTGGGTCTGTTGTTTTGCCGGCATTTCCAGCGGGAGGTTTGCCCGGAGTCCATTCGTAAAAGTAAAAATAGGCATCAAAGGCAGTGCCCATGGGAGTACTCAGCCCCCCCCTGACATACAAGCAAAGGTATTTATAATCTGATGACCTGTCGTAGAAGGTATAAACAGAACCCTCCTGCAATCTGGGATCCATCTCGCCTCTTATCATGTGAACCGCGGGATGAAGAATCGGGAGCCTGTCGGGGATCAACGGCTTTTCGGTACGTGCCGCCCCGAATTCACATTTTACAGAATAATAACCCGTGTTTTTCCCCCTGATTTCACCGGTGCTGGTGTCCTGATGAATATCTTCGAGTACTTCGGCCTTGTACCGACCGTCCCATTGATCGCCGGGGGTTGCCGCTGCAGGCGGCGGAGCCCATTTCAGGCTGAGGGTCAGCGCCTCCAGTTGATCCCTGTCTCTCCCCTTCATTATTCGTCCTCTTGCCTCGATGTGACCGCTGCGAGTAACGGTTTTTATATATTTTCCACCTTCTCTCCCCCGGTCAGTGGCTTTGACACCTGCATTTTCTACTTTAACTAATTTCCAATAACCGGAAGCCTTGTCCTCATCTATCTCCTTTACATGCACAGTAAAGGTGCTTCCACTATCCAAATGCCCAGTAGCTACTGCATACAAGCCATCTCCAGGCCCCATGTGGACCGGATACGTCTTCTCAAAGGTCTTGTTTGCAGGATTACTCAGAAACAATTCCAGGCTCCATCCTCCCACATACTCAACCTTGTTCTTACGGTCGTTCTGTTTAAGCAGGTAAACATCCACCCACCAGGGTTTCATCCTGCCCATCTGATGGTAAGAAGTGTTGTAAGTGGTATGAAAATTTACTTCGAAAGACCGTCCCCTTCCGGGATCTTCGGGCAGAAGTCCCTGAACCTGGGCAACCAGTCCCTGAGGGAGGGAAAACTTCACGATTCTTTGCTTCCTGTCCAAAGGCAATGGTTCAACGGGAAGTTTACCCTGGAAAGGGTTCGTACCGTCAAACAGGGCATGACCGACAAAGTCACGGTATAGGTGAGTAAGCGTACTGCCGCTTTTTGACTTTAAAGTTTTTTCCAAAACGGTTTGCAACCCCTGGGTTGTGGAAGCTTCAGCAACTGTTTTGTACATATCCGCAAAGGAGATTCTTCTGTTTTCGACCAGGTAATTCCAGAACCAGGCATTCTTATAGGAATGGTCAATAGAACTGGAAAAGAAATCCTCGGGAAAGTAAGCGGCGTTGAGTTTGTATAACGTGGGATACTGTTTGTTGAGAACTGTTTTTCTGGCGGCATACTCCGCGGTAGATTCAAGCCACCAGTTGTTATTGCGGGTAAATCTCACCCAATCTGAGATCTTGCCGAAACCCGATTGCTTCATACCCATCCAGTAATCCTTGTTCTGAACCGCGTGAAAAAGTTCGTGGCTGATATAATAGTCGTGCATTGCCGGCATGATGCCGATGTAAATGGAACCGGATCGCGCATAGTATTTGGGGTCTTGAATTTTTGACTGGACGTAGATGGGAAATTTGTCCGACACCTCGACACCATAAGTTGCGCCGGAATAAGACTCCCACGTGGATATGTCCTTTCTGGTTTTTACAAGCGCCTTGCTGTGATGATATTTGGTCGTTACATTGAGGTTCTTTTGGTAAGGCTCTTTACCAAACGCTTTTTTGTATTTTTCCCAGGCGTTTTCTCCGTGATAAGCCAACTCCACAATATACCTGGGAGCGTCATACCTGTTGTAAATATCTTCGGGAAGATTATGGAATGAAGTCGGCATGTCCGCCAACTTTTTTTCCAATTGGGTGATTTCGTTTCTATCGCCATCTGTGAAAGGTTCCTTGGCGATGGCCTCTTTTAAGTTCTGAACAGCCTTCTTCAGGGAAGGAATCCTGGATGGATCATCCCGCCGGGCTTTTTCCAGCTCAGTATTCAGCCGGTTAAGCTCCAGAATCCGTTTCTGCCTGGCTTTCAACTGATGCAGCCGATTAAAGTCTTCAGGGTAAAATTCGTTTAGATTGAAAAATATAACAAAGTTATCGGTCACAAGAACCCGGTGGTTCCCGAAAAAACTCTGGACCATAACCACTTGCCAGAGGCCGTTGCGGGTAACATCCGCCCTCAGAACCTTACCGGCTTCATCGTAGTCCGCAGGAACCGGCAACCACATTTTGGTTGACTCATCGAAAAACTCAACCTCGAAAAAATTGCCGTCGGAAATCTCTTTTTCCCTCCCTGAGAGATCGCAGTTGAACTCCAGGACAAAACCATCGGGAATATCCAGGGGGTCATCAAACTTTATGCTGTAAACGCCTATTCTGCGGGTGTTGGCGGAAACCGGCGGCGGATTGACAACTTCCGATATGGTCAGTTTCTGTTCTTTTTGAAGTCCTTTTGGCGGAATCACAACCGCAACTTTCGCCTCAATGGCGACTTTCTGTTCATTGTCCACAGCCTTGAGGACTTCCCTTACCAGGGGGGCCAGTTGGTAAGCGGTCGCTTTCGCTTCACTCTTCTCAGTGAACCGTGATTCAACGGTTGCCTGGGCCTTCTCCCGGGGTGATTTCTCGGTGCAAGAGACGCCAAACAACAACAAGCACAGACCAACCGCAAAAATAGGTAAAACACCGCGGATTATTCTGTTTTTACAACACATGGGAAGCCTCCCCCAATGCCAGTCGTGACACAACCTGTCTTTAGCAGGAACGTCAAAGACATGAGCATCATTGCACGCGGCCGCGCGTTGGATCACACCGAAAATCCAGTGCCACCATCTCTTTTTGTCCAGTTGGTTCGGTATGATTATTTCTCCAGTAAGGGTGGCGGAAATCTTCCCCGCAGCGCTCCTATGGAGAACCAGGCCAGCCATACCAAACCGGCCCAGGCCAGCACATAAACGGCTTGCTCACCGCCGTCCAGGACGCTGAACCAGAAAATCCCTCCGCTCAGCACCTGAGCCGCGACGATCGCACCCGCCCCGAGCACAACCCATCCGAAGAAAGGGATCAACCAGACGGTTGCCAGGGCGAAGCAAAACATCAGCAGCGGAAAAAACGGATCCAGTTCGATCCACGAACTGTTCAACATAAAAACCGGAGCGGAAGTCAGGCTCACCGCCAGGCTCCTCAGGAGGGCCCGGCCAATGGGTTTGACGACGGCTTTGCGCGGCGCCCCGTCCTCCGCCGTGGCTGGGTGGATCCTCTGGGTTGCGTAATCCACAACCATTTGAAAGTTTTCCGGGAGACAGACCACCATCATCACCGGGCGCCAGCTGTTCCGCAGCACAATCTGCAGGTGCTTGGGGTTGGTTTCCATGGTGGCGATTTCGTTCCAGGCGACAAACTCTTTTTCCCGTGACGTGGCTAGGGCGCCGGCTCCGGCGGTTTGCATGCTTCCGCCCAGAACGCCGGCGATAACCGCCAGGCGGTTGGTCCCCAGGACCCGCTTGTCAACGGTCTGCCAAAGTATACCGTCTTTGCTCACGGTGAAGCGGACTCGCACCCGGTTGCCCATAAACACCAGCATGATAAACGCGGCCAATAACCCCAACCCCGCGGCAACGAGTACGCTCGCTCCCAGCAAGGGAAGGATGCTTGAGAATTCACCGGTCACGGCCATAATGAAACTCAGAAGAAAAGCCATGATCAGGCCGGCGCCGATGACGGTCAGGGCCGTTTGCTTTAAAACCAGCGGATTTGTTAAAAGCCCGACCCGGCTCTCCCAGGAAATCGTTTTTTCCATGTCATTTTCTCCGCAGGAAGTCACAAGCTTTTTTGCTATTGGAATTTGCGTCCGGGCCGATCATAGGAACTTATGAAATCGGTGTCAAGTTTCACCGCCGGCTGTACGGGTTCGATCCGCTGCGGGCTGAAAAAAAAATAGAAAAATATGTAGTATATTTCTAACACTTTGTTATAATTACATAACATTGGGGTTTGCGGAGGCAACGTGAAAAAAACCATTGTTTCTTTGGTTATCAGTGCATTGGTACTGGCTGGGCTGGTTTTATGGGCGCTTGAGGGTGAGGTTTCCGGTAACATCCAGGAGGCCCTGATGGTGGCCGGAGTGGTGTTGATGGTTGGTTTCGGCCTGTTCATCGGTATTGGCAGGGCCCGGAGTCTGCGTCGAAAAGAACCGCCTGAAGATGAACTGTCGAAAAACGTGCTGAACCGGGCGGCCTCTCTTTCTTACTACATTTCTATTTACATGTGGCTGTTGGTTTTGTTGCTGAGTGACCGCATCAGTATGTCCGTCAACAGCCTGATCGGGGCCGGTATCCTGGGCATGGCCGTGATTTTCCTGTTCTGTTGGATCGGTGTGCGCGCATTCGCCATGAAACATGACTAACCGTATCCGGGAATTGCGCGCGCGCCACGGACTTTCCCAGCTGGAATTGGCCCGGAAAGTCGGTGTACGGCGCGAGACCATCGTCTTTTTAGAGAAAGGAAAGTACAACCCCTCATTGCGCCTGGCTCATGACATTGCCAGTTTCTTTGGATTGCCCATTGAAGAAGTGTTTTTTTTTCCAGAGCGGCAAGAGCCTGGAGAAAATAAATAGCCGGGAAAAATTCCGCCGCACCTTCTGCCCTGTTAACTCAGCAGCCCCTGGATGATCAGTTCGGAGGCCGCGTCTTCATCCAATCCCCGCGACATCAGGGTCTCGAGCTGCTTTTTGTCCACGCTGCCGACCGCCGCCTCGTGGGTGACGTGGGCGCTGGGGTTGCGTACGTCCACGATGGGTGTGGCGCGGGCGCGGCCGCGGTCCAACACGATCTCTTTGCAGTCCACGTGACCACGGGCGTTGTCGCCGGTCGCCGTGATCTGGTTGAACACCTCGGCCACGGCGTCATCGCGGACCGCCACCTTGGAGGTGAGCACGCTGCGGGATTCTTCGCCTTCCAGGAAGGAAATCTCAGCCAGCTTGAGGTGGTCGTCGCCTTTGCCGTTAACGCGGGCGGTCATGTCCACCAGGGATCCGGCCGCGCCGTGGGTGGTGTAGCGGATGTCCATCTTGCCCACGCGGCCGCGGATCAGTTCGAACTCGGTCTTGAAGCGGGCGTCTTTGCCCACGAACACCTCGGCTTTGGGAACCACGGTGATACCTCCCGATTCCGAATGCACGTGGCGCTCAAAATAGGTGTAATCCGCGCCTTCTTCCAGATGGATTTTTGCGTCCATGATGTGTTGCACATCGGTGGCAAAGGGGAAGGTGCAATGGGCATTGAGGCGGATGCGGGAGCGGGCGCCGATGTGGACGTTCATGATAATGTGCTGGATGCCTTTTTCCGGGATCACTCCGAAGCAGAGGTGGACGGGCTTGTGGAGCACCGTATCCGGGGCCAGCACCATTTTCACGTCTACGCCGTGTTCCAGCTCCATGACGTCCACTTCCAGACCGGGTACGGTGTTTTCCGCCAGCACCTTGTTTTCGTTGATGATCAGGCGGGCCACATCCGGATCGTTCATGGCGTGGGGATCCAATTCGGATTGGCGGGCGATCTCCTCCAGGGCCTGTTGCGGGCTCATATTGCTTTCTCCTTCTTTTCCGGGTCACGGACATCGCAGGGCATGCATTCGCCCTCGAAGTAGCGGCTGATTTTTTTCACATTGCCCTGGTCCACCAGGCGGCCGTGGCAGAGCAGAAAAGCATGCTCTGCCTGCTGCAACACCGCCATGCTGTGGGTAATGAACACCACGGTGGTGCCCTCCTCGCGCAAAAGGCGCACCACGTTAAAGATGCGCTCAATCGACTCGATGTCGATGCCCGAATCGGGCTCATCCAGCAGGGCCAGGCGCGGTTTCATGGCCAGGATCGAAGCCAGTTCCACTTTTTTGCGTTCGCCGCCGCTGAGGGTGCGGTCCACGGCCCGCTCCAGGTAACGATCGGGGTTGATCCCCACGGTTGTAAGTGCAGCCTGAACGGCGGCATCGCTCTTGTCCCTGGCGGAAGAACGAATAAAATCGCGCACCTTGAGGCCTTCAAAGCGGGCGGGCTCCTGCCAGGAGAGGGTAATACCCAGGCGGGCGCGTTCGTCGATCCCCAAACCCTTCAGGGATTTACCCAGGAAACGGATCTCCCCGCTGAACTCCCCGTAGCCGTTCAGACCCATGATGGTGTTGGCCAGGGTGGATTTCCCCGCGCCGTTGATGCCCATGATGGCGTGGGTATGGTGTTCCCAGATATCCAATGTCAGGCCGTCCAGAATGGTCTTGTCATCCAACTTCAGGGTGAGGTTGTCTATCTCCAGAAGATTGTGTGGCATGATTTCCTCTTTTGTTTATTCCTGACTATGAAGTTCAAACCTAACAATAAATTATACTCCCTCGGCCGGATGAATGCAAACACAGAGAGGAGACAGGTGACAGGAGGCAAACCCTGAGGGCGCTGAATAAGGAATAAAGGAGAAGGAATAAAAAAGCAGGGAAAAACAACTGAGATTCAGATGAGTTTGTTTTAATGCTTTATGCTTTTGTTTGGAACATTGGGATTTGGATCATTTGAATTTGTTTGGGATTTCGAATTTCGTGCTTCGGATTTAAAAAAAGGTGTCAGGACAGGCCGGAGCGCCCTACAGATACCGAAGGGGATAGGAGAAAGCAGGCAATTCGCCTGGGCCTGGTTGTACCGCGGGTTATTCTATGCCAGAATGTGATTAATGATCTGACTTGCGGGAGAGTGTTATCCCGTGGGAGGTGGTCAAATGAAACGGGAATTCAGCGTAGTAATTGAACGGGATGAGGACGGTGTTTACGTGGGATCCGTTCCGGAACTGCGGGGATGCCATACCCAGGCTGGATCGTTGGACCTGTTGGTGGATCGAATTCGTGAAGCAATCGCCATGTGCCTGGAAGTTGAAGAACCCATCCATAGGGAATTCGTGGGCGTTCAACGCGTTTCCGTCTAAAAGTGGGCACTTACCGGCACAAAACTGATTTCTCTGCTGAAAAAATTTGGATTCGTTGTGATCCGTACCCGGGGCAGCCATCAATTCCTGCGTCATGTGGATGGACGTTGCACGGTAGTGCCGGTTCATCGGGGCGAAACAATCGGAAAAGGTTTGTTATCACGTATCCTGCGGGATTGCGAGCTGACGGTTGCTGACCTGCAGAGCCATCTCTAACCCCCCCTCCAACTCTCCAACTTTATTTACACAACCGTCTTTGTCATATAGCGCGAGTTCATCAGGCGCGCGATGGCGATGTAGTTGGGTTCGAAGTGCAGGCGCCGGCCCACGCGGTACTGGTGTTTTTCCTTGGTGATCTCGTATACCGTCATGTCCGAGGTGGTGCCGACAAAGCGGACGCCCGGGTCCTTGGGCTTGAGACCGTGCACATCCACGTCCAGTTCCCCGAAATCCAGGATACAGCGTTCCGCGCGGCGCGCGGGCGCGTCCGCGGCGGTTTCCGTAGGCTCGTCCGCCACCTGGCCCACCGCAGCCTCGCTCAGGATGCCGTCGGGGCTGGAGTCTTTGGTTTTGAGTTCGATGATCTCGCCGCTGAAGTCAAAAGCCGCAGTGGAGAGGTTCTGGAAACGTTTTCCCGAGTCCAGCTCCCGCCCCAGGAAGGCGGTTTCTCCGATGCGGAAGTGGTTAACATCGCGAGGGACTTTTTTGCGGGGCAGAATGGGCAGGGTGATGGAACTGCCGCCGGAGAGGAGCTCCAACTTCTGCTGGAACTTGTTCTCAATCAACTGCTTGAACAACGAAAGCTGGATCAGTTTGTCATAGGTCGGTTCCACCCCGTACATGCAACCCAAATTGGTGCCGATGCCGCTGACCTGAATGTGGCTGAGGTTGAAGGTGCGTTCGTAGAACTGCAGTACATTCTCGCGGTTGATGCCCTCGCGCAATTCCCCCAACTCGATCATCACGATCACGCGGTGGGTCCGCTCCTGGCGCCGGGCTTCGTCGTTCAGGGCTTCCAGGGTACGCAGAGTGGTGTTGAGGGAGATGTCGGCGTAACGAATTACATTAGCCACCTGCTCCAGCGCCGGGGGTTTGATGTACATGGTGACCAGGTCCGGATGCAGGGACTTGATCATCTTGAGGTTGGATATGCGTGAATCCGCAATGGAGTGGAGACGGCGGATGACCGGCGCGGCCAACACCTTTTCCAGTATGGGCCGGTACCCGCACAGCATCTTGGTGACAAGGGTCCACTGGACCCCCTGGCGGGAGAGGTAGGATTCCAGGCGGGTAATGTTGTCGATGATGCGCCCGGTGTGGACGGTCAGGGTGGCCAATCAGTCCTCTTTGCGATAGCGCATTTCAGCGTATTTGGTTGAAAAGCCGATGCGCTCGTACAGGCGTTTGGCGGGGTTGTCGTATTCAACGTGCAGCGCAATGTCGCCTTCAGAGGTTTCCAGCGATTTTTCAATGATCTGGCGGCCGTAGCCCCGTCCACGGAAGCGCGGGTCAACCGCCACGTATACCAGGAAATGTTCCGGGATGTAGCCGCCCATGCCGGTATCGATCATCACCAGTTCACCCACCAGTTCGTCTCCCTCCCAGGCGGCCAAAAGAAATCCCCCTTTGCCTTCCTGGTCGGAAAAGGCATAACGCAGGGATTTCTGAATGGCTTCCCGGGAGTCACCGAAGCGGTCCAGGTGTTTGTACAGAAACTCCACAAATTCCTCTCGGGTCAATTCCGGGGCGAAATCTTTTTCTTTATTGATTTTTTTAAATTTTAACATCTGCTTTCCCACGAAAAATTCATTTTTCCAGCCCCCTCAACACTTTTATTATACCAAGTTATTAACAATAAGACAAAAACAAGTGCAGAAGGCACAATTTTAAGTGAAAAGTGAAATACCCAGAGTGCACACGAGCGAAAAGTGAAAAGGGGCGGTTCGCGAACCGCCCGTACGATTGTCACCTGCTATTTTCTACCGAACTCCCCAACTTCTCAACTCCCCAACTTCCTCTTTCTTGTCAACTCCCTCGGTTTTATGGCATACTTCAGACTATGGAATGGGTGATCCTGATTGGCTTGGCTGTAGGTATTAACCTGTGGTTCATGATGCGCAATCCCATGGCGCGGTTCTGGCGGGTAGCTGCGCGCCGGCCCGAGGCCGTACTGGAGCGCATACGCGCCAGTGAAGCCTGGGTGGTGTTCGAAGATGAATTGCCCGCCGACTTTCGCTCTTCCCGGCAAAAAGACCAATGGGTTGGTCCCTTCAGGTTGGACCTGCCGCAAACCCCAAAGCGGGTCATGGTTCTGGGTCGGGCCAACACCTACCGGGAATCCGCGGCCCAAATCCTGGCTGAGCTGAAATCCGGCCGGCATTAGTGTGCGACCCGTGAGGCTGTGTCGTCCAATACAGGAGTATGTGATGCAAAGAACAAGATGGTTTGTGATGTTGGTGTTGATCCTGGCGGCGTGTTCGTCCCATTTCCTGGAGTCCTGCACCTCATTCTGCTTTCGGGCGGATGGCCATTGGGTGTTCGGGCGCAATTACGATTGGGATGTGGCCCACGCCGTGGTGATGGTGAATCACCGCGGTGTGGCCAAACGTGGTTTCGTGACCGAGAATGCCGCCCGTTGGGTCTCTCGATATGGCAGCGTTACCTTTAACCAGTATGGCCGCGAATTCCCGCTGGGGGGCATGAACGAGGCCTCCCTGGTGGTGGAGTGCATGTGGCTGAATGCCACGGAGTATCCACACTTTGATGATCGGCCGCAACTCCACACTTTGCAATGGATCCAGTTCCAGCTGGATACGGCGGATTCCGTGGCGGCTGTGGTGGCCGGTATCGATCGTTTCCGCATCTCTCAATATTTTGCTCAGCCCCTCCATTTCCTGGTAGCCGACGCGTCCGGGAACGCAGCGGTGGTGGAGTTCCTGGAGGGGGAAGCGCGAGTATATACAGGCGCTGAACTACCGGTAACCGTTCTGGCCAATTCCACTTATCGCCATTCCCTGGCATTGTTGAATATGCTGGGATCAGGAGAGGAAGCGTCGGCCTTCAGCCACGCGGATTTGTCACTGAAACGGTTCGTACGCGCCGCCCGTGGGGTGAGTGAATGGAGTGAAGGCGAAGGTCTTGGCGCGGTTGCCTACGCCTTTGGTGTGCTGGACGAGGTGGCGATGAAGCGTACGGTGTTTCGCGTGGTCTACGAACCGGGTGGCAAACGGATTCATTTCCTTACCAGGGCCCATCCGAGCCCGCGAGTGGTGCGGATGGACGCCTTTGAATACGAATGTGCGGGAGAGGTGTATTTTTTGGACATGGCCACGCCAACGCAAGGTGATGTAACGTCCTCTTTCAAAACCTTCTCAAGCGCGGACAATCAAGCGTTAATCGAGAAGGCTTTTAAGGAAACATCTTTTCTGAAAGATACGCCCCGCGAGATGCTGGACAAACTGGCGGGATTTCCTGACACCCTGTGCTGCGCAGAGGACGCAGGAGATTAAACCGGGAGTTCAGGGTTTTCGCAACGCGGTGACACCCACATGGGCGTTTCCCGCGTCAACCTCACGCAAAGAACCGAAACCGGTTTTTTCCAGAAGAGAACGGATGCGGGGAACCGGCAAACGGTGCTGGGGCGGAGGCCCGCCGGAATTGGCGCCCACGCGCCATTCCACAATTGCGGCCATGCCCCCGGGTGAAAGAATGCGGAACATCTCTTTCAGCGCTCGCTCAGGGGATTCCACTTCGTGAAGCACGTTTACCATCAGGGCAAAGGTTACGCTTTCACTCTCCAGGGGAAGATCTTTCGCCCGTCCCTCAAGCACGTGAACCCGCACACCGGCTTCCCGTGCACGCATTTCAAGATCTTGCCGCATCTCCAAAGAAGGGTCGATGCCTATAACACGACCGGTCGGCCCGACAATCGTCGCTGCCGGAATGGCAAAGAAGCCTGTTCCGCAACCGATGTCCGCCATGTGGTCACCGGCTTTCAGGCCGAGTTTTTTCAGGGTGTCCAGCGGGGGCAGAATCCCATGGCGTCTGGGGGAGTGGAGCCGGTCCCGGCGGGACACATCAAAGCCATGAACCATGGCGCAATCATATCATGAGCCAAACCACGAAGCCAGCCCACGGGTGGGATCACTTGCGGGCGAGAACGGGCCTTTTTGACTGTGATGCGGTTGGTGATATAATGGTGCCACTGCTTTCAGGATACACAAAATCAGATGATCAGCCTTGAAAGACAATGCGATTCCCCGTTACCCAGGGTTCACGAAGGTAAGTATGTCATTCACAACAGCGTGGCCCATAAAGTCGTGGCGTGGCTTCAGGGTCGTTGCTGGCCGGACCGGGAATTTCCCGCCGGCATCGTGGCCAGTATTTACTACGATTCCCGCGATTGGCGTTTCCTGGGGGAAAAGATCAACAGCGATTATATGAAAACCAAGGTCAGGGTCCGTTGGTACCAGGATATAAACACAAAAGAGCCCCTGGACGCCTCTTTTATGGAAGTCAAATATAAAACTGGGGGAATCCGCCGCAAAATACGGGTCAAGACCCCCCATTCCGGGGCATGGTTGTGTGAAACCGAACTCAATGATCCCAAACTCATGGCATTGCCCGACCTGCTCAAGCTTGGTGAAGTGTTTCTGCAAGGTCCGCTCTTTCCGGTCTTTCAAATCAGTTACAAACGCAGGCGTTTCGTGGATCCGGTTTCCGGCCTGCGCCTGAGCATTGACTACGACATTCACGTGCCGCGGGTGAACCCGGCGATGGTGCCGCGCTTCAACTCCGCCAATCTGAACAGCGCGGTGTTTGAAACCAAGGGCGGTAACAGCCGCCTTCCCGAACCCCTGCACCAGTTGACCGCCCTGGGTTGTCGCAAACAATCGTTTTCCAAATACAGTATGGGTTATCAGAAAATCATGCGGACGGATTTTTAGTCAACTGACAAGGAGAATCCTGCCATGGAAACAAATATCAAGGAATGGATCAGCGCCATCGGCAACCTGAGCAACCAGAAGTTAAGCGACATCGGGTTTTTCCCCTTCCTGTTCGTGATGCTGCTTTCCCTGGCCAGTTCATTCTTCATCTCATACCTCTATGCCCGGTTCTACAAGACCCGGGCGACAGGCAGTGAGGTTCACCGCTCATTTGTCTTGCTCGGTATTTCAGTCACGGCCATATTCATCTGCATCCAGTTTTCCTTGCCCTTGTCGTTGGGATTGCTGGGTGCGCTTTCCATCGTGCGTTTCCGTACGCCCATCAAGGAACCGGAAGAGATCGGCTTCATTATGCTGGTCATTGCCAGTTCAATCTCGATTGCCACTTTTAACCTGCTTTTCCTCGGCATCTTTCTGTTGGTCACCGTGGCGGCGTTGTTGATCCAGCGCGCTTCCGGCGGGATGCTGATGCGCGGCAAAAACGATGGCATGATTATCGTTACGCTCGCGGCAGAAGATTACTATCGGGTATCGGCGGACCTGGTCGACCTGCTGGAAAAACGGCTCCCCAAGGGGCGGTTCGACAGCATCAGTGAAAACGCTGACGAATCGGTGATGGCCTACAGCTTCATTCAGCGTGAAAAAAACGCCCTGATCGACATTCAGCGTGAATTGCGCAGCCTGGTACCCGGAATCCGCTCCAACTTGTTTTTCAATCGCTCGGGAGATGTCTGATTTACTGCATTTAGGCAAATGAGGCGCGCGATTCTTCCACTGCTCCTGATCCCGGCAACAGTTGCCCTGGGGGGCTACTTTGTTGAAAAGTCGGGTTGGTTTGCGCCCGCCAAACAAGCCTTGCAGAGCCAGTCCGTGCCCACGGCCATTCTGGATTACGGAACGTTCGGAAAGATCGTCAAGCAGATGGGCGTGGTCAAGGCGGTTGCAGCCGAAAACCGGCGGGCTGAACACAAGTCACACCGGGAAAACCCGAAAGACGCGATCCTGTTCAGCAAAAAGCGCCAGGTAGGCGACTATGCATTCCAGGTGAATCCCGGGGGCTTTGCGGACCTGCCCAGCAGCCGGGTGGTCGACAAAACGGATTTCAAACCAGGCTGGCCCCTGATTTCGATCGTTATTGATGAAAAGGAATTGAACGACCCTGAGACCGGGCTATTGAAATTTCCCCGCTACCGGGGGCGCGAATGGGAGCGCCTGGCCTATGTGTCCTATTACGAAGACGGCAAACTGCTGTTTGCATCGGCAGCGGGCCTGCGCCTTCATGGTGGGTCGAGCCGGACGATAAAGAACAGGACCAGCTATCGCCTCTATTTCCGCAAGGAATACGGTGCCAACCGGTTTGCTCCCGGCATTTTCAGCCTTGAAACCGATCCGTTGAAACGCCTGGTTGTGCACCTGGACTGGCCCCGGGAAAAGCCGTTTACAACATGCCTGGCCTTTGATATCGCCCGTCGTATGGGCTGCAAAACCCCGGATATCAAACCCGCTTTACTGCTGTTCAACGGTGAACTGGAAGGCATACATTTTTTGTCCGAGCACCTGGGCCGCAGGCAATGGCAATCGCATTTCAAGCACAATGATTTTTTGTTCTTCTCTTATCGTGGCTCATCAAACCCCGAATCAATCAAGCATTATGCCGAACTGAAACGTTGGGTTGAGAATCCGGATGTTCGCATGACCAGGGAAGCGGCGGCGCAACGGGTGGACTTGGACAATTTGTCTAGAAACAAGTTTTCCTTCGTTTTTTGCGGAACTGACGATAATATCCAGGGCGTGGCGGCCCTGGATCTGAAAGACCCTGATGGGCGCTGGTTCTGGATCAACTGGGATATGGATCGCAGCTTCTGGTTTCACTACGATTTTCGAACCAAAACCATTCCGGAACATATCTGGGAAAAACACCCTTTTGAGTCCGCCGTCAATCCCAGGGCGACTGACGTGCGCAGCGTGTTGCTCCGCCGCCTGATTCATGAGAGTCCGCCATTTCGCAACGAGTTTGTGCGCCTGACGACGGATTTAATGAATCATCGCATCACCCGAGATTTCCTTTTGTCGCGGGTGGCTTACTACCGCAGCCTGCTCCAGGCCCTTGACCGCAAAAATCTGGAATCCATCGATGAAATGGGCCGTTTCTGCCGTTACCGGCCCGATTTTATCCGCAAACAGATAATGGAATATTTTAACCTGGAAGCCATTTTATCTTGCCGCATAGCCGGGGACAGGAAGATTAAATTAAAGGTGGACGGTTACCCGGAGCGGGGGGATTACGAGGGTTGGTATTTTAAGGGCCAAACCATCACTGTGGGGCTGGCGGATTCAGCGGATATCGGCATCGCCTATTGGCTGGTAAACGGAAAAAAAGTGGCGCAACCGCAGTTGCGCTTTGCCGTTGAATCTGAAACCGTGATTGAGCCGATCCTTGCCCCCGAATCCTGATCATCCAGAGGCATCCATGGCCAACCCCGCACAAACCGGCTGGACTGGCCGCTGATGCGTGAATACGATATAATCATGGAGAAACCGGAGGATGCATGGGACCCGTTCAACCCTTTTCCTGGGCAGTTATCACTTTGATGGCCCTGGGCTTGTGTTTTTCGACGCCGTTGCCGGCGGACTCAAACAAACCCCTCGAAACCGTGGATCGTGTGGACCTGGAGCGCTACAAGGGCCGCTGGTACGAGATTGCCAAAATCCCCAATCGCTTCCAGCGCAAATGCGACCGTGACACCTCGGCCACCTACAGCCTGCGGCCGGACGGGCGTGTAACCGTGGTTAACCGCTGCGTTGAGGCCGATGGCGATGAATCGGTCTCCAAGGGGCTGGCCAAAGTGGTCGACACGGCTACCAACGCCAAATTGAAAGTGAGTTTCGTCAGCCTGCTGGGCATCCGCCTGTTCTGGGGCGACTACTGGGTGATCGGGCTGGACCCGGACTATGAATGGGCCCTGGTCAATGAATCCAAGCGCAAATACGGTTGGATCCTGGCGCGGCAACTGCAATTAACCCCTGAACAGTGGGAGGCCGCGCGTTCAACCCTACGCGATCGCGGCTACAACCCTGACAACTTCGTCCCCACCGCTCATTCCGGGACGCAATAGTGAGCAGTTGCTCCTTTGCTATGGCAGTCGCATTTTCAGTCTGATCGGATAGTTTGAAAAGATGGAGCTCACGGCTTCCGGGCGATGACAATCGTGTTCCACGCCAGGGGCGCGAACAAATTGCCGGTGGCTTTTTCCAAAGCCCGGTCCACAAGACATGTGGCGGTGATAATGGGGCGGAAGAGAAATCCGGGTTCCAGGGGAACTTCGGCAAAGGGAGTGGACAGAAAACCCTGGGCAAAGGATCGGATTGCCCTGAATCCGGCCTGGGCAAAAAAGGACTCGATCTCTTTTCGACCCAATTCACGTTGTTGGGCGGAATAGGATGCGTCCACCCGCTTGCGGATGCGGCGCAGCAAAGAGATCAGCAGGTTGGCGGGCTGGGGTTCGTTGACCACGAAGTAACCCCCCGGCTTCAACAAGGTACGGACTTTGCGTACCGCGGCCGGAATCTCTTCCAGGTGATGAAGCACACCGATCATGAGCACCAGGTCAAACGATTCTTCGGGATCGAATTTCATCAAATCCGCTTGAACGAATTGCATTCCGGTCCCCCGGTGACGCGCGCGCGCGATATCCACCAGTTTGCCGGAATGGTCGATGCCCGTGTAGGATGCGTACCGGCCATGCAGGTAAGCGCTCGCGTACCCTGCTCCGCACCCCACTTCCAACAGGTGTGGCCGCGTGGACAAGGGAACTTTGCGCAGGGTCTGGGTCAGCCTTAGTTTTCGCGCCCGGGAAGCCCCGGGCGAAAGATCCTTGCGCTCGTATTCGGCGGCGATGCGGTCGAAATGCTCGCGATCCAGCGCGGCGTTCCGCTTATCAGTATCCATCTCGCCTCACTTTGTACAAGGTATAGCGCACATCCCGGTACAATACCGGGTATCGGCCCAGATAACTGCGCAGTTTGCGTTGGTTTTGATTGTCCAGGCTATAGAGCCGAGACAACTTTCCCATGCGTTCAAGGCCGGATTCGGTGAAAAAGATGTGGGTAACGCCCAGGGAGCGCACGCCCCGAAAGAAATCATTGAAATCCGTGCTCTTTCGGAGAATATCGAGCAGGGGATGGCGGTCGGCAAAAGAACAGGCGAGAAAGTCCTTTTCCAAGTAGAACGTGCGCTCTTCGCCCAGAAACAGCACCTTGTCGGTATCTTCCAGGTTGCGGTTCATGTACTCCACGCCTGCGAAATAGGGCAGGGCGTAGAGGTAGTTGACTTTCTTTCCCTTAAACTCTCCGGCCAGCGCGGAGCGGACAAAGGGGATGGCCCGGAAATGGCGGTCCTGTAGTGATACGGTAAACACCAGGTTGTAGAGCGCGGTCAGGATAACCAGCGGGGTGAAGAGGCGCCGGATCAAGGGCAATCTGTTCTGGATTGTATCCGCTCCCCGCGCAACCGGCAGGGCCAAAAGCAGGAAAACCGGCAGAAAATAGCGTGGCACCATGGCGAAAAAGAGCAAAAAAAGGTAGGCCAGGCCACCCGTTACCAGCAGGATCCGCCCGGTGCGGTTGCGGTTCTGGAAAAAAGCCAGCGGCAGGAGAAAAAGAAACATCAAGCCCCACACCGCGGTCATGCCGTAACTGTAAGGGTGAAAAAAGACTCTGAAAGGAAAACAGAGATATTCGCTTATGGGCTTGTTTTTGCCCCGGCTGATCACGGTGGCGAACAGTCGCGACTGGTCGCCGGTCCAGTTTTTGTTCTGAAAAACGTTGTTCAGGTAGGGGTAAACCGGGTTGCCCATGTGGACAAGGTTTTTGACAAACCACGGCGTCATTAAGAGGAAGGTCATGATTCCCATCACCACCACGGCACGCAAGCGGTTGGCGAAAGAATCTTTGCCGAGTCCCAGGAGGGCCAGAAAGAAAGCCGCCAGGTAAAAAGCAAAAATGTACTTGGTTCCCGCGGCCAGGCCGCAGAGTACGCCCGAGAGCAGGAGGTGCGAAGGCTTTTTTGAGTTTTCCGCGTAAAGAAAGTACAGGCGGCAGCCAGCCAGCAAAAAAAGCATTCCCACCATGTCCGGTTTGGATGAGGCCATGAGGAACCCGACCTGGGGGATGGAAACAAAAGCCAGGGCGGAAAGAAAAGCGTTTTTTCGGGAAAACGATTTCTTGCACCAGCTGATCAAGAGCAGCGCGATCAGCACGCCCGCCGCCAGTGAAATCAGTTTGGGCATGTAGAGCCCGCCGCCCAGCAGCGAGAAGAGCGACAGCATTTCTCCGTTCAGGGGCAGGCTGGCGTTGAAATTCGTTACCCAGGGAACGAGCCCGCCTTTCATGAGGTAGAGGTTGGGAACGGCCAGGTGGTACATCATGGAGTCATAAAAAGTGGGAGGAAAAAAGCAGTAAAACAGGCTTGCGGCAAAAAAGGGGAGCAGCAGGAGCCCCGGGTGAAACCCGGGAAGGGGGCGTCGAAGAAAGTGCAGGGATTTCGCGGCGAAAAAGAACAACAGGTTCCCCAGACTCAACACAATCGCGAACGCAACCGGACTCAGCAGGCGCAAGGCCGCGGCCCCCAGGGTAAGCAGGGCAATCGTGCCCAGGCCCAGGGCCGAGGAGATGATTGCAAATTCCAAAGCGCCGATGCCGTGGCGTTTAAAGAAAACGGATGCATAGCCAACGGCGGCGGTTACGGTCAGAACGACCCAGAAAGCGGAAAGCAGGAATTCAACCATCGGCTTTTTCGGGGTAGAGAAACGAGTCCGTGTTGAACAGGATGCGCTGGTAATAAAAATACTTGATCACAAAGAAACACACCCTTGAGGCGAACGCGGAGACAAGGTAATGCAGGCCCAGGGTTGAGGTCAGGATGCGTACCGTCAGCACGTCGGCAAAGTAGAGCAGTACCAGGCTGACCAGGTAAAAGAAAAACCGGCGGCCCTGGTGGCCCCTGGTGTTGAACACGTAGTTGGATGCCGCGACGAAATTGACGATGACCACCGTTGCCAGGACAACAACGTAACTCCAGAGGTAGAACAGGCCGATTTTTTCCGTCAGCAACCAGGTGAAAAACAGGGTGAACAAGAGCGAGCCGCCGCCCAGCAGTGTGTAGCGCGCAAACCGGTGCCGCCGCCATTTTTTAAACCCGGTTCCCGTGTCCATGGTTTGGCTCGTTCCTAGCGGATGCGCCTGTTGATCAGGTCCGCCAGCAGGCCGATCATCAAAAAGATCACGGAAAACAAAAACAACAATACCGTGGTTTCGGTCAGGTTCAGCAGGGTGATGTCCCGCACAATCGATGCCAGGCAGAGAAAAAAGGTGGTGAGGGAGACAGGCATAAAGATGCGCAACGGGTTGAATAGCATGGTGATGCGCATGAGGAGCAGAAAAAAGTTGTAGGTGTCTTTCAAGGGGTGGATCTTTGAGCGGCCCCTGCGTTTGAGGTAATTGACGGGAACGGTAAGAACGCGCAGGTTCTCCAGGGCGCAGAGCAGGGTGATGGTGGTGGTAAACGAAAAGCCGTCGGGAAAGATGTTCCAGGAGCGGGTGACCACTTGCTTGCGAAACACCCGCAGGCCGGAGTTGACGTCACGAATTTTCTTTTTGACCAGGTAGGACGCGAAACGGTTGAGAAACCACTTGGCCGGCCGTCGCAGCAGGGGCACGGCGCGTACATCCCCGGTCCTGATTCCCGTAACCATGTCATGTGCCGGTATGTGTTCGAGCAGTTCGGGAATTCTGTCCGTGGGGTAGGTTCCGTCCGCGTCCATGATACCCACGATTTCGTGCTGACTGCTTCGGATTCCCGTCTTGATGGCGGCGCCGTATCCCCGGTTGGATTCATGGGATAAGACTGTGACATGGTCCAGCCGCAGGTTGCCAAGAATTTCCGTGGTCCCATCCGTTGAACCATCATCCACCACCAGGATCTCAAAGGTGGATCGGGTGTTTAACAGGACATCCCGCAACTCGCGTATGGTCTTTTCAATGGCGCCGGCTTCGTTGAAACAGGGGATGACAAAGGAAACACCACTTGATTCAGCCATTGAGGCCATTATAGTACAAGGCAATCCGGATTCCCAGTCGATTCCGTGCCATACGCCGGGGGTGAAAAGGAAGGAAGAATGCTTAGAAGAGAATGCAGATAAGATTTCAGGCTGGAAAACTATTCTGAGTGGATGGTATTGTACAGGGCTGAATAGTCCTGGTTGCCCAGGCCCTGGTTGAGGCCGTCAGAGACCAGGCGGTCAAGCCCTTCCAGGAAAGGGACCTCCAGACCGCTCTGTTTCATCTCGCTCATGATCAGGCGCAAGTCCTTGCGCAGGTGCCGAAGGGGAAAATTGGGGTTGGAGAAGTCCCGTTCACGCATGCGCTTCAGTTTCTTATCAAATGTGGGAGCAAACAGGGCGCTTTCGCGCAGGATATCCATGAAAGCGTCCACAGGAATATCCTCTTTTTGAACATAACCGAGGCTGAGTGCGAAAGCCGCGGTCAGGGAAGCAATAAGCTGGTTGAGGGCTAACTTGGCCGCCGCCGCTTTACCCGCTTCGCCGAAATGGGTGATTGACCTTCCCAAATCCTGAAAAAGCTCGCGGTGACGTTCCAGTTGTTCAGGTGTGGCGCCGACCAGGATCTGGAGACGACCCTTGCGGGCTTCCGGGCGGCTGCCCAGGACCGGCGCCTCCAGGTATTCCCCGCCCGATGCGCCGATGCGTTCAGCCAGAGACCGGCTCTGGGCCGGAGAAATGGTTCCCATCTGGATGATGGCTCTTCCCCTAATCGCGTCCGGGGGCATTTCGTCCAGCACCTCGGTAATGGCGGCAAAATCCGTGAGCATGAGGATAACCCGGTGAGAAGCCGTGACGGCGGCTTCGGCCGAGGGCGCGATTTTTGCGGATTTGCGCCGCAGGCCGCGGGTCTTTTCCTCGCTGCGGTTGAATACCGTGAGGGGGTATTCTTTATCCAACAGCCGCTCGGCCGTTGCGGCACCCAGCAGCCCTGTCCCCAGCAATGCGATGGGTGGTTTCATGTTCTCATTGTACCCGGTCAGAAACACGGGAGCAAGGGGGATCAGCGAGTGAAATGCCCAGAGGGCACAAGAGTGAAAAGTCGAAAGTGTAAAGTAAAAACCCAACAAAACTTCTGCAATCCTCCTACTGATACTCTCGGGAGATCCCCTGCTTTCAACTCTCCAACTTCCCAACTTCAGGGCGACCGGCCGGTCGCCCCTTCTTCTTCCCTCTTCAACTTTTTTGGCATTTCGGACAAAAATGAGTGCCGCGCCGGCCGACCACGATGCGGGCAATGGGTGTACCGCATTCAAAACATGGTTGCCCGGTGCGCTGGTAGGCCTGCAATTGGTGCTGGAATTCACCGGGGCGGTGATTGGGGTCGCGAAAGTCATTCAGGGTGGTGCCCAGGCCGAGGATGGCGGCTTCAAGGACGCAGGGAACGGCTGCCGCCAGGCGAAATTTCTGTTGTGGGGTGAGGGCGCGCGCGGGAGTGAGGGGGTGGACGCGGGCCTGGAACAGGGATTCGTCCGCGTATATGTTTCCGATCCCGGCCAGGACATGCTGGTCCAGGAGAACGGCCTTGATGGGGCGTTGTGAAACCAGCGCGTCCAATACTTCTCGAACCGTTATTGAATTCAGCGGTTCCGGTCCCAGGCGCGGCAGAAATGGCTGATCCGGTGGCCAGAGCTGGATGCGTG